>JAFTRB010000011.1 GCA_017462445.1 Clostridia bacterium | reverse complement strand
GCGGATGCCACGCAGTTGACCTTCTCCGCTGGATTGCGGGCAACCCCACCACGGTTAGCGCATACGCAAACCATATGTGTCTCACAGATTGGCCTGTGGACGATTGCACCATCGCTATCTACCAGTTCCCCAATAATGTCATCGGTAAGGTATTCGTCTCCATCGGCTGCAAAAGAAACTACACAATGCGCTCGGTATTCTACGGCACAAAGGGAACAATTATCTGCGATAATACCTCTCCCACAATCACACTCTTCGAGGTCGACGAGGAGGGCAAGGGCTACACCGAGCCAAAGTCGCTTCCCGTTGAGATAAACAACCACAATATCACCGCCGAGATCGATGCCTTTGTTGAGGCTCTTCTTCAGGGAACGGAGATGCCCGTATCCTCCATCGAGGGCGCATCCACCGTTGCAGTTTGCTGTGCAACCGTAAAGGCGTCCAAGGAGAAGGTTCAGCTTAACATCGAGTATCCCAAGGCATAATTATTTCTCTTTACATAAAAAAAGGAGCTTAGGCTCCTTTTTTTATTGTCTTATTTTCCGAAGCATCAATTCAGCGCTATCAAGAAGAGGGAAGCGCTCGAGGGCTGTGGAGCTTTTTGCAAACTCCCGCCTGACTAAATCCACATACATCGTGCTTTCTCCGTCATCACCCATATAGCATTCGGCAAATCTCTCGGGCGAAAGGAACTCTTTCACCCCAAGCTGCTCAATAGCCAAGTTGTCAAAGCTCACTCTGCCAAAATGACCGAGCAGGCGCGGCATCACACCGCGAAGCCAGTCTATTCGCTTTTCAATTAAGGGCGAATGGTATTCTGCGCCACGCCTTATTTTTTTATAGCCGAGGAAAAGCACGCTCGCCCCCTCCAGCTTATTAATAAGCGGAGGAGTTACAAGTCCTGCGATAAGATGCGCTACCGCTCCCTCGCTCTTTAGGAAATCTACGGTATCCCCATTGGCCCGGCTTACCGAAACGCCTATCCCGTGGATAAGCCCCTTGCGACGAAGGGAAAGGAGTCTTTCGCGATACTTGGGCAAATGTCCCTCGTTAACCGTAATATTGCATATAACAGACCTCTCCCGCATCCTTTCAAGCAGCCCATCAAGCCCCGGGTGGCAAAGGGGATTTCCACCACCGATAGCCAGCTCAGTGCCACCAACAAGCCTGTCAAGAAAGGGGGCATCCAGGCTTGCGTGCTTGCCATCGGGGCGCGAGTCCTCGTGGCACATCGGGCAGCCTCTGTCGCATCTGTCTGTTATCTTCAGATCTATGCTATCAGGGAAACGGGGAATAAAAGCCTCCTCCTCCGTCTCTTTTACCTTTGTGCCGTCATCATAGAGCGTGACTGTATAGTTTCCGTTTTGATAGCACGCTATAAGCTTTGCCATCAGTATACCTCGCCGCTGCAAATAAGCTGCATACCGCACCAGTATTCCTTAAGCACAAATTTCTGCTCGGGAGCAAGGAACCATCTCGCATATTCGGCAAACTCATTTTTGGTATATAGTCTATAAAGCTTCAGGCTGTTTACAATGCCCGAATAGCCCTCGAAGGGGCAGGTACAGGAGTCCAGCACATCGTCTTCGAAAAAGTTACGACAAAGGCATTTTCCCTCGTAAGAAAAAGGAGATTCTGCAATCCGTTTATTCATCTCCTCTTCGTCGATGCCTTCAATTGACATATATTCGTCCTTCACGGCATTCAGGAGGTTTTTGCAGATATTAGCCAGCGAGTTCAACGGCAGAATATCCTCGTCCATATCAACATACAGGTCGGGTATTTCGTCAATGATGTCCTCCTCGCCGTCATAATATCTTTCGCTTCTCCTTGCGTTTTCTATAAGACCTATCAGGAATATTAGCTTTGAAAGAGGGGAATGAAGCTCATAGCTTGATTCCTCGTCCGGGTTAGAGTCCTCTCTTCTTACAAAGGAAACACTATGGGTAGAGGAGCTGTTTGTCTCAAAAACGCCCTCGCGTATAACTCTTTTCATAATACCTCCAAGGAAGGCTTTTGGATGCTCTTAAAACGCCCACTCGCCGTCCTCAAATATTTTTACCTCTCTGCCATCACGGGTGGTGGCAACAATAGAGGTATCAACGCTTCCAATCATAAAGTCCTCATGTATGACCGAGTCATTGATGCCCTTGGCGTGTCTTTCCTCCTCGGTCATATTCTCATATCCGCGGAGCAGGTTGGTAAAGCCGCGTCCCAGCGCCAGATGGCAGGCTGCGTTCTCGTCAAAGAGCGTGTTAAAGAACAATAGCCCGCTCTCTCTTATTGGAGAGGAGTAGGGAACGAGGGCAACCTCGCCAAGATAGCCGGCGTTATCGTCCATCTTGATAAGCTCCTCAAGAGTCTCGGCATTCTTTTCCGCGCCACACTCAACAACCCTGCCTCCTTCAAATTTCATCCAGAAGTTCTCGATAAGGTTGCCGTTGCAGGCAAGGGGGCGGGAGGAGTAAACAATACCCTCGGCTCTGCCCTTCATAGGCGAGGTAAATACCTCCTCGGAGGGAATGTTGGGGTTAAAGTAAATACCCGAGCCCTCTGCATTTTCGCCGCCACCGGCAAAGATTCCCTCGGGAATAAGCCCGATGCGGATATCCGTACCATTCGAGGATGTGATATGCACCTCGTCTATGCCGAGCGAGTTGAGATACTCGCATCTCTTTGCCAAATCCTCGTTATGTCTGTCCCAGGCAGCAATGGGGTCGTCGTCAACCCTGGAGGTTGCAAGAATTGCCTCCCAAAGCTTTTCTATGGCAACGCTTGCTCTTTCCCCGGGGAATATCTTTTTTGCCCACTCCTTGCCGGGAACGGCGGCAATACACCACTGATACTTGTTTTCCATTTTGGCCCTTATGGGCTTGATGGTCTTGCTTCTCTCTGCCATAGCGCGGGCATACTTCTGCTGGTCGATGCCCTCCAGCGCATCCGGGTCCTCGGAGATGAGATAAATCTTGCAGGGCAATACCTCCACCTGATGCTCCCACCTCTTGATCTGCCATTCATCAAGCCTGCCAAGCACCTTTGCCGAGCAATAGCGCACGTGCGAGCGCATAAGAGGCTCATAGGTAAAGTCGACAGTCACCTTGGACGCGCCGGCCTTATAGCACTCGTCAACCACCATTTTTACAAATTCGGGCTGATCCAGTCCGGCGGTAATCATAACCTCCTGCCCCTTTTGAATATTTACGCCCTTTCGAGCGATAAGATTTGCATATTTCTTAAGCCTTGTCTTTGTCATTTTTTGTCTCCTGTTATATTTCCTTAAGTATCTCCTTGATATATTCCCAAACCCTCACGGAGGAGGATATGGAAAGCCTCTCCTCGGTTGTGTGAATATCGTAGTTGTCGGGACCGATAGAGACACAGTCCAGCCCCTCAAGCTTTTCTGCGAACAGTCCGCATTCAAGCCCTGCGTGAATTGTGACGACCTTGGGGCTATTGCCGTACATCCTCTTGTACACATCAACCATCACATCTCTCAGATGTGAGTCCTCGCGGTACTCCCAGGCAGGGTAAGCGCCTCTCTCGCTGTAATCGGCGTTGTACTTGTCGGCAATCTCGTGTAGCCTCTTGCAGAGCCTTTTCTTCTCCTCGCCAACAGCGCTTCTCACCGAGAAGGAGACACAGGCCCTCTCGCCAAGGCTGAACATTCCCATATTAAGCGAGGTCTCTACCAAATCGGGCAGAGCCTTGCTCATAGCCATAACACCGCTTGGCAGAGAAACAAGCAGTGCGATAAGCTGCTCGGTGCTTCCCTCGTCAAGCGCCATTTTTGGCGGCTCAACCTCGCATATCTCAATATTCACATCAGGCTCAAGCTCGGCAAGCGTCTTGCCGTTCTTGTCCATCTCCTTTAATTCGTTAAAGGGAACATCTGGCATGACCGCAAGCATACCGCGGCGCTTTTCAAGCATCACCTTAAGCTTTTCGGGATAGTCCTCGCCTGCGCAGATAATAGCTCCGCACTCGCGAGGGATAGCATTGTCCGCATTTCCGCCCGACATTTCGGCAATCCGCATATCAAAGATGCAGTTATGCAACTCGGCAAATACCTTTATTGCGTTCGCGCGCCCCTTGTCGATCTCAATACCGCTGTGACCGCCCTTGAAGCCATAGAGCCTGACGCGGTATGCCTTGGGATAGCGGTTCTCCTCATAGCTGACGGGCATAGCAATATCGCTTCTTACACCGCCTGCACAGCCAACGGTAAGTATTCCCTCGGCATCCGAGTCCACATTTATAAGCAATCTGCCCTTTATAGCCTCGGGCTTGATTGCGGTCGCACCCAAAAGGCCAACCTCCTCGTCAGAGGTAAAGACCGCCTCAATGGCAGGGTGGGGAATATCCTTGCTGTCAAGCAGCGCCATAGCGTACATAAGAGCTACTCCGTCGTCACCGCCGAGGGAGGTATCCTTGGCGCGGATAAAGTCGCCGTCACGGTAGAGGGTAAGCCCATCACGCTCCATATCAATATCGGCTCCGCTCTTCTTAACCGCCACCATATCCAGGTGTCCCTGTATTATTACGGTCGGCCTGTCCTCGTAGCCGGGCGTAGCCCCCTTGCGTATGACAACATTGTCGCTTTCATCTCTGTAACAGTCAAGACCTCTCTCCTTCGCAAATCCAACAAAGAAGTCGGCGATAGCACGGGTGTTTCCCGAGCCGTGGGGGATTTTTGAGAATGCCTCAAAGTAGGAAAACAGCCTTTCGGCATCCTTATATTCGGGTATACTAAGCATAAAAAACTCCTTTAATACATAATTACATTCCTATTTTAACTCAAATCCATCTATTTTTCAACCTAAAAGTTGACATTTTATAAAATAAGTAGTAAAATGTTTTTGTAAATATATAAAAAGAGGATATCGACTATGACAAATTATTCTAATGAAGATATAAGAGAGGGACTATTCCGCTTTATCAAAAATTCCCCCTCCGCTTTCCACACAATTTCCTCCCTCCGCGAGAGCCTTCTTGATAATGGCTTTACCGAGCTTTTTGAGGGGGACACCTGGCAGATAGAAAATGGGAAGGGCTATTTCACCACTCGCGGCGGCTCATCTCTTATCGCCTTCCGCGCAGTAGAGAACGCCACAGGCTTCAATATCTGCGCCTCTCACTCGGATTTTCCTGCCTTTCGTGTAAAGCAGAATGTGGACCGCAATGGCGCATATGTCACCCTGGATGTGGAAAAATACGGCGGCCCAATCCTCTACTCCTGGTTCGATAGACCCCTCTCCGTAGCCGGCAGAGTAATGGTGCGCACCGAGCGTGGGATAAGGGCAGAGCTTGTAAACCTCGACTATGACCTTTGCACGATCCCCAGCCTTGCCATACACCTCAACCGCGTTGTAAACGAGAGCTTCGGCCCCAAGCTTAATGTTGACCTATACCCCTTATATTCCACTCAGGGCAGGGAAAGCCTGATGGCTCGCATCGCGCGCTGGCTTGATGTAGAGGAATGCGATATACTAAGCCAGGATCTCATTCTTTATAATAGAGAAGAGGGAAGGGTAATCGGCACTGACAGCGAGTTTATACTCTGTCCCCGTCTTGATGACCTCGGCTGTGTCTATACCTCGCTTACCGCCTTCCTTGGGGCAGAGCAAAGCACTGCTACCCCCGTTCTCGCAGTGTTCGACAACGAGGAAGTAGGCTCATCTACCCGTCAGGGCGCAGCCTCCACCTTCCTCTTTGACACCCTCCGCCGTCTTTGTGTTAGCGAGGAGGAATATCTGAAGCTCCTAGCCTCCAGCTTTATGGTTTCGGCAGATAATGCCCACGCCAAGCACCCCAACCACCCCGAGCTGTCCGATCCGGAAAACGCTCCAATTCTCGGTAATGGAATAGTAATCAAGTTCAACGCCTCACAGCGTTATGCCACCGACAGCGTCTCTCACGCAATCTTCTCCGAGCTTTGCAAAAGAGCGAATGTCAAAACCCAGCTTTACTACAACCGCGCAGACCTCCCAGGAGGCTCCACCCTCGGCTCCATCTCGGATACAAAGGTATCTATCCCCACGGTGGATATCGGTCTGCCCCAGCTGGCAATGCACTCCACCAACGAGACTGCTGCCTCCACCGACCTTGCCGATATGACCGCAGCCCTAACCGCCTTCTTCTCCACCGCAATAATCCAGAAGGGCGATACAGTAGAGCTTAAGTGATATTCAAAGAACTAAAGAGGAAATAAAATATTATTAAAAGAACCAACACCACAAGCGAGGACAAAGCAAAATGCCCTCGCTTTTTCTGTTTGAATATTGATGAACTTGAAGCCGGAATTGTACCCATTGTACACATTTTGTCAAAATAGAGATTATAAAAATGTGCAAGCTTCACAACACAGCTCCTGCCATCTTATGCAAAAGGGAGAAAAACACTCTTTTGGAATCAATTGCATTGCTCTATGTACTTAACTATGATATAATTAAATAAAAAGTATATGAAGCATATATTGGGTACTGCCGTGATGAAAAAAACGATTAATTTGATTATTATTGTAGTAGTGGTATGGGTGTTGTTGCTGTGTTTTATCTTTGCGGTTACG
>JAFTRB010000087.1 GCA_017462445.1 Clostridia bacterium | reverse complement strand
ACGGTAACAAGGTTGAAGTCGCCCTCGATGGAGTGCTTGAGGCAGGATGCCGCAACCGCAAACTCAACAGCCTCCTGGGTGGAGTAGCCGTTCAGGCAGGAGTAGATAAGACCGCCGCCAAAGCTGTCGCCGCCGCCAACACGGTCAACGATGTGCATATGATAGGACTTGGAGAAGCAATACTCGCCTGTCTCTGCATTGAAGAGAAGAGCAGCCCAATGGTTATCGTTTGCGCTGTTGGAGGAGCGAAGGGTGATAGCAACCTTCTTGAAGTTAAATCTCTCTGCCAGCTGACGGGCAACAGACTTGTAGCCCTCGTGGTTGAGCTTTCCGCCTGCGATGTCGGTGTTCTCGGCGTCTATGCCGAATACATCGTGGGCATCCTCCTCGTTGGAGATGCAGACATCAACATACTCACAGAGCTTGGTCATAGTAGCCTGAGCCTGCTCACGGGTCCAAAGCTTCTTTCTGAAGTTGAGGTCGCAGGAGATGGTAACGCCCTTTGCCTTTGCAGCCTTGCAGGCCTCGAGGCAGATCTCTGCAACGGTGGGGTTGAGGGCGGGAGTGATACCGGTGAAGTGGAACCAGTCTGCGCCATCAAAGATTGCATTCCAGTCAAAATCGGAGGGCTGAGCCTCGGCGATAGACGAGCCTGCTTTGTCATAAATAACCTTGGAGGGACGCTGGGACGCGCCCTTCTCGTTGAAGTAAATACCAACGCGGTTGCCGCCACGAACGATCATAGAGGTGTCAACGCCAAATCTACGAAGCGCGTTTACGGCAGCCTGACCAATCTCGTGCTTGGGGAGCTTGGTAACAAACACCGACTCCAGGCCATAGTTGGCAAGGGAGACGGACACATTTGCCTCGCCGCCGCCATAAACGACGCCAAAGCGGTCTGCCTGGACAAAGCGGGTATATCCCTCGGGAGCCAGACGGAGCATAATTTCGCCAAAAGTAACAACTTTCATTATAAAACCCTTTCTTGGTTAATATTTTTTATTCTTCAATCATAAAATGTAGCAGGTGCAATCACTTGCTCTTAAGCTGCTCGAGACATTCGCGGCAGATGGACTGGCCTCGGAACTCTGTAAGCTCCTCCTCGCTCTCACAGAAACAGCAGATGGTGTGGAACTTGGTAAGAATGATGCGAGAGCCCTCAACAAATATCTCGATCGGGTCGCCGTTATTTATTCGCATAACCTTCCGCATTTCCTTGGGAATAACGATACGACCTAGCTCGTCTATGTTTCTTACGATGCCGGTTGACTTCATATTTGCCTCCCATAAAAAGTTTTTGGACAGCATAGTCCTACAAGTTTATTCTATCATAATAAATCAGCAATGTCAAGGAAAAATTGAAAGTATATAACAAAGTAAATAGTATATAACCGTAAATAATTTACAGCTTATTTTTTGCTCTGAAGGAGTGCAAGGTCTGTTCTTGGGCGAAGGAGAGGCTGCGCCGAGGAGGGCAAAAGCGAAAAAGCGGCTTGGTTTGCCCACAGGAAAAAGAAAGAAGGGAAAAGAATGAGTGTTCAAGGAAATAGGGAAGAGGATATTGTCGAGCTTCTGGAGCTTTTACCCGTGCGGATCGCAGAGGAGATCAGGAGCATTTGCGCATCATACCGTGGCTTTGCCAAGCGCTTAAGCGAGCTTCGGCTCTGTGCCGAGGGCATTTGCTCGCTGGTGCTAGACGGCAAAAGATATCCGTTGTTCCGTGGGCTTTCCCACGCCGAGGCTGAGGAGCTTTTAATGCGGATTGCCGAAGGCTCGCTCTATGCCCACCGCGAGGAGCTATGTCACGGATATATCAGCCTCCCTCGCGGAATAAGAGTCGGAATTGGCGGCAGGGCTGTGTATGACGGCGAGGAGGTGCGCGGCGTCAGTGAAATAAGCACTCTGGTTTTTCGTCTCCCCACAGGCGAGTGCGGATATACAGAGGAGCTTTACAGAAGATGGACAGAGGATAGCGGAGGAATGCTGCTTATCGCTCCTCCCTCGGCGGGCAAGACCACCGCGCTCCGCTCGCTTAGCAGGCGGATCGGCTCGGGTAGGAATGCACGCGCCGTTATCGTTGTCGATGAACGCCTGGAGTTTGATGCTCTTGATTATCGGGGCACTCTGGTAACTATTCTCCGCGGCTACAAAAGGGGCGCGGGGCTGGAGCTTGCTTTAAGGACCATGTCAGCCGAGGTGCTGGTAGTGGATGAGCTTGTTTCCTCCTCGGACACGGGAGCGATGCTGCCTGTTGTCGGCTCGGGTGTGAGGCTGCTGGCAAGCCTACACGGCGATAGCTGCGAGGGCGCATATAAGAGGGAGCAGACAAGGCGGCTTCTCGAGCTTGGCGCATTCTCAAGCCTGGTGTCTCTTGACAGGGTGGGGAGCCATTTTTACATAAAAGAGGTGAGGGCGTGTTAAAATTATGCGGAGCTGCTGCCGTTTTGGGCATAGCCGTTCTTGTATCTATTTGCTACCGGGAATACAGGAACAGATTAATACGGGAGCTTGATTCGCTATGCGAGATGCTGAAGGATCTGCATATGTCGCTGGCAATGTACTCCAAGCCCTTAAGGAGCTGGGCGCAGGGGTATAAAAACGAGCTGCTGGAGGAGGTGGGGCTTCTCCCTCGCTTAAGGGCAGGGGGAAGCATAGCTGAGGCATTTGATAAAGCGAGCCCCTTGCGCATAAGCGGAGAGGGCAGGGCACTTTTGGAGGAATGCTTTGCTAACCTCGGACGGGGCTACATAGAGGATGAAATAGCGAGGACAAGGGAAGTCCTCGCGCGACTTGAGAAAATCAGGACAAGCGAAAGGGAGCAGGCAAAGAGGGCGATGAGGGCGGCTACTGCCATATCAATGGGGCTTGCCTCGGGAGCCGTAATCGTTTTGCTTTGAGGGATAAAAATGGATGTGGATATAATTATTAGGGTTGCCGGTGTCGGT
>JAFTRB010000086.1 GCA_017462445.1 Clostridia bacterium | reverse complement strand
GAGAAAATCTAAGGTTGAAAACCTGCGGTTTTCTCCTTTTTATTTGAGTTTTTTTCTTTCTATCGCCGTTTCCTCCCTCCGACGTATGTATATACGCCTCTCGGTCGGTGAACGACGATTTCCCCTCGAAATTAATCTAGCCCCGAAAGGTACTTCGCATTAAGAATTCAGTAATTAAAATATCTTATGCAAACTGAATTCTTAATGACTCAGCCCCTTTATCTTCTTAAGGTCAATGAAGGCAATGAGCCGATAAGCCGCTTGTAGGTTCGGGAAAAGTAAGATAGGCTCCCAAAGCCACACTCGTATGCCGCCGCGGTTACAGACATTCCACCGGCTATGAGGGACTCGGCATTCTTGCACCTGAGGGTGTTGAGATATGTCATAACAGTCTGACCTGTGTATCGCCTGAATTCTCTTGCCAGATGACATTTATTCACTCCGCAGATGGCTGCCAGCGATTCAAGGCTGTGAGACTCGCTATAATGCTCTGCCATATAGGAAATAACCCTCTTTACATAATCCTCGGAGGGCTTGGCTATGCCCTGGCAGGAGGCTGTGCCTGTCGAGTGGCTTTCGCAAAGCTCAACGAGCAAGGCAAGCACCGAAAGACGGGCCTTGGATGCTCGCATATTGAAGCCGTCATCCCCCTTTTCCTGATAACAGCCTACAGTCTTTACAGCATCAAACAAAAGCTCGCTCACCCTATCCGAACGGAAAAGTGGAGTAAACTGTCGCCTTTCTATATCAATACCGTTTTCTTTACAGAACACCTCATCTACTATCATATAGTAATAGTCTATTCCACTTTCGCTATACAGTCGATGGAGCACGCCTGAGTTTACAACTATAATATCCCCGCGAGAGAAGGATAGCTCTTGGCTTCCATAGGTCACCGTCCCCTCCCCCTCAGTTATCAATATTACTTCTATATTTTTGTGCCAGTTACAAACGCAGGCATAGGTGTTTTCGATATGGGATAGCTTAAAGGGGCAAAGCCTGTCCTTTCGAATGGCTATATGATGCTCATAGGAAAGATCTATCATTTGTCACCTCAATTATCAATATTGTTAAAAAACATGTCAATATACTACTTGTAAAAGTCTATGTCTTTATTCTACAATAAAAACAGAAGAGTGTCAATAGGCATTTTTATCAAGCAAATCGCTTAAATCAATATAATGAAAGGAAAATAAATGAAAATTCTTGCAATAGGCGCACACCAGGATGACAACGAATTTCGTGTTGGAGGTATGGCTTACAAATGGGTCAAGGCAGGACACGAGGTTCGCTTTCTCAGTATGTGTAACGGATGTGGCGGTCACCACATTATGACACCCGAGGACACGACCAAAAGAAGAGCCAAGGAGTCGCAAGCCGTTGCCGAGTATCTTGGAATAACCTACGATGTGTGGGATATAGATGACTGCACGCTTATGCCGGATCTTGAAACCCGAGAAAGGCTAATTAGATATATTCGCGCCTTTTCACCCGATCTCATAATTGCGCAGAGACCTAACGACTACCACGCCGACCATCGCGCATCAGGACAGCTTGTGCAGGATGCATCATATATTCTCACCGTTCCACATACCTGTCCAGATGCACCAGCAATGAGAAGGATGCCAGTTATTGTGTATAACGAGGATAAATTCAAAAACCCTGAGTTTGTTCCAACCTATGCTATTGCAATGGATGGTGTTATTGACGTAAAGCTTCATATAGCACACCTAAACACTAGCCAGGTTTACGAGTGGCTTCCCTACACCTACGAGCAAACGGTTCCCGAGGGCGAGGCAGAGAGGCTAGAATGGCTCAAGGGTATGGAAATCACAGACGGTACAACCGACGAGGAAATATTGGCAGCAAATCAAGGTTATGCAGTGAGATTTGCCAAGACTGCTGCAAGGTTTAGAGAGAGGTTAATTGAGTTATACGGCGAGGAGCGTGGCTCAAAAATCAGATATGCCGAGGCCTTTGAGCTTTGCGAATACGGAAGTCAGCCTACTAGCGAGATTGAAGAGACTTTATTTAGATTTTAAGCAAAGTTAAAAGGAGGGTGTATTGTTATGAAAAAAGCGATAAACGGGTGGTCGTTCCCAGAAGAGTATAGCTTTGAGGACTGCCTTAGGGCAGCTAAAAAGGCAGGCTTCGACGGAATCGAATTCAATCTAGACGGTGAAAATAAGGGGCATTCTTTCACCATAGACACCACCGACGAGGAAATCCTGGAAGTCAAGGCACTGTGCGACAGGTACAGCATCGCTGCTATCAGCGTTTCTTCCTCACTACACAGTGGTATCTGGTCTAAGCCCGAAGGGCTTGCTTATGCAATGGGCATTCTGAAGGCGCAGTTAAATATAGCAAAGCTCCTCGGAGCAGACACCGTGTTGGTGGTTCCCGGTGGAACTCACGAGGGCATTACCTTGAAGTATGCGAGAATAAATTCGCTCGCCAACCTGAAGGCGGCTGAGGATATGATCAGAGCGAGTGGTATTACCGTGGCTGTAGAGAACGTCGGCAATGGGTTCTTCCTCTCTCCCTACGATATGATCTCCTTCATCGACGAGCTTAATAGCGACGTTTTCGCCATCTATCTCGACCTCGGAAATATGACCTCATTCTCCGTCCCCGAATATTGGGCAGAGATCGTCGGCTCACGAATGGCAAAGTTGCATATCAAGGACTATAAGCGTAATCGTGGTGTTAACTCAGGCGGGACTTATTGCGATCTACTCAAGGGCGACGTGAATTTCGAGGCAGCTATGAAGGCGCTGAAGGAGCAGGGCTTCAACGGCTATTTAACTGCCGAGGTCTTCAAGGCTGAGGGAGTAGAGTGGGAGGATTTCTTCGCTTATGTTTCGGAGGCCGAGGATATAATCGCAGGATATTACGATGAGGCTTGACAAATATAAAGCGATTTGATGTCGGCAGTGCTCCGATTCGGCAATTCACATATGTAACAAGGAGAAAAAATATGACCAATAAATCAAAATGGATCTGGAAAAAAGATTTTTCGGGAAAAGACATTTACTGTGATTTCCTTGATAGCTTCGACTACGAATACGGTGAGGTCCGTGTAAAGATTTCCGCTGACTCCAATTATGCACTATATCTTAACGGTGAGCTAATCGAGAGTGGACAGTACGGCGACTTTCCTCACTACAAGATATATGATGATTTTGATATAACCAAATATTGTAAAAAGGGCAAAAACACCCTTGCAATAACCGTATGGCACTACGGAAAGACCACTCTCTGCTATTATCCCGGCACGCCTGCGCTGAGATACGAGATTATAGGAAGCGACGGCACTATTACCTATTCCGACGAGACCACACTCTGCCGCGCAAGCATCGAATACCAACAGGGCTTCTGCAAGCAGATAACCAGCCAGCTGGGATTCGGATTCCATTACGATATAACCAAGTACGATGCTTGGAGAGAGGGATCCGGCGAAGGCTTTGAGCCTGCCACCACAATAGATCAAAATCTTCCCCTATATTCCCGTCCGATTAAAAAATTGCTCTTCGGCAAAAAGCGAAAAACAGAAGCTGTAAAAGCGGAAAATGGGACGCATTTTATTTTTGATATAGGCGAAGAGGAGGTAGGATATCTTACCTTCAAGCTACGCTCCTCGGTAAAGCAACGTCTGTTGATCGCTTACGGCGAGCACATTATGGACGGAGGTGTTCGTCGCCTTGTCGGCGACCGAGACTTTTCTCTCGACGTTACAGTGGGAGAAGGTGAAAACACCTATATGAACCCCTTCCGTCGTCTCGGACTTCGCTATCTCGAGGTCTTTGCTGATTCGCCCATAGAAATAGACTATATGACCGTGACACCAATATACTATCCCCTGAAAAAGGTAGGCAACCTGCCCGTAGATCCACTTGATAAGCGAATATATGAAGTTTGCGTGCGCACGCTTGAGCTATGTATGCACGAGCATTATGAGGACTGCCCATGGAGAGAGCAATCGCTGTACTGTATGGATAGCCGAAACCAGATGCTCTGTGGATACTATTGCTTCGGGGAATATGAGTACCCACGCGCAAACCTGAAGCTCATGAGCAAGGACAACCGTGCCGATAACATACTATCCATCTGCTTCCCCAGTAAAAACTACTCCACCCCTAATGGATTGGCAATCCCCTCATTTTCTCTGCATTACTATACCCAAATGCTAGAATACATCACCCTCTCGGGAGACACAAGTCTGGCAAAGGAAGCATACCCTAAGCTCTGCTCTGTCATAAAGGTATTCACCGATATGATCGAGGACGGGCTCTGTCGCTCCTTTGTTGGTAGGGAGTATTGGAACTTCTACGAGTGGACGGACGGACTTGCGGGTTGCTGGGATACAGACGAGGTCAAGCCAAAGGAAGCGGCCCTTTCTCTAATGCTCATCATTGCCCTGCGCAACATGGCGAAGATTGCCGAGCTTTTGAGTGAAGCAGACGAATTCAGCAAATATATCCCTGAACTGAAAACAGGTATCAGAAAAGCCTTCTTTAACGAAAAAACAGGCTTCTTCCATAACACTACGGAGTCGGAGAATATAAGCGAGCTGGTCAACTCCTTGGCAATCCTCTCCGAGGTATGCACAGAGGATGAGGAAAAGCGAATCGCAAAAGCTCTGACCAACGAGGCGAGCGGTCTTGCCCCCATAACCCTCAGTATGCTTTGCTTCAAATATGATGCTCTCATTAAGGTGGACGGGGAAAAGTACAAAGACTATATCCTGAACAATATCAGAACCAAATACAAGGTAATGCTAGACTTCGGCTGCACCACCTTCTGGGAGACCGAGGATATTCTCACCCATGCGGCAGGAAGCCTCTGCCACGGCTGGAGCGCACTCCCTGTCTATTATTACGAGATCTTCGCAAACGGAAGCCCCACATCAGCTTTGATTCCATAAATATCGGCTAATATATTTTTTTACAATAGAAAGGATTTTACAGCTATGAAAGCAATACTCATTGGAAACGGATTTATATCCGAGGTACACAGAAATGCATACAAAGCCTTCAAGGAGGAGGGCAAGGATATAGAGCTTCTTGCCATCTGCGATGTTCGCCCCGAGATGCTGGAAAAGAACGACGGACAGAGACTTTATACCGACATAGACGAGATGCTTACAAAGGAAACGGAAGCAGATTTCGTCGATATCTGCGTTCCAACTTATCTGCATGCTGAGCTTGCTATCAAATGTATGAATGCAGGCTTTCACGTAATTTGCGAAAAGCCCATGGCACTGACCTCAGAGGACTGCATGAAGATGATCACCTGCTCGCAAAAGACCGGAAAACGCCTTATGATCGCCCAATGCAGTCGCTTCGGCAAGGACATGATAATCATGAAGCGCTTCATCGAGGAAGGCAGCTTCGGAAAACCCGTTTCAGCTTTCTTTGTAGCGGCTGACGGTCTGCCCACTTGGGGATTCGAAAACTGGTTCGCTGACGCTGAGCGCTCGGGAAGCTGCATGCTGGACCTTCAGGCTCATACCATCGACCTGATAAACTGGTACTTCGGTGTTCCAAATATGACCTCCACCATCGCCAAGCAGTGTGCTCCAGACTTCACAGGCTACGGCTCCATAAGTTCTAATCTGATATACAATAACGGTCTTTTCGTCCACGTCTGGTGTGATTGGGGTATTCCAAATAACATCCACGATAACAGAACCATCAGAATCAACTTCGAAAAGGGATATATCATCAGAAAGCCGGGTAACGCTATACTCGAAGCAGTAAGCTACTTAGACGGAACTGTCACCAACCTCTCCGACCGATACAGAGATGTAAAATCCAGCTACTATGACGAGATCGAATACTTTGCAGATTGCATAGCAAAGGGTGTTGCTCCAACTTACTGCCCGCCAGAGGAAACAAAAAAAGTTATCGACGTAATGCGCGCCCAGGAACGCTCTGCAAACGAGGGTGGCTCGCCTGTAATGATCTAATCACTATTGGGAGTGACTATGAGAGTTGGAATTTTTATCGATATAAGCGAGGATTTCGAGGCAAAAATTCGACACGCCTCCCACCTCGGCTTTGATTTTGGTCAATTATGCGTGTGGAATATGGACTTCTACACCGAGGAAAATCTTATAAAGCTAAAGACTCTCTTAAAGGAGCTTAGCTTTACCGTAACAGACCTCTGGTGCGGCTGGAGCGAGCCTGTAATATGGAAGCACCCCGAGAAGTATTCCTCGCTCGGACTTGTGCCGAAGGAATATCGGGCAAAAAGGCTTGAGGACTTGAAGCGCGGAGGCAGATTTGCATATGAACTTGGAGTGAAGAATATAATTTCTCACACCGGATTTATCCCCGATGACCCAAGCGCTGAGGCAAGAGTGGGCGTGGTTGAGGCGCTTAAGGAGCTTTGCGCAGAGCTTAAGGAGAGAGGACAGAGCTTCTCCTTTGAGACGGGCGAGGAGCTTCCTCTTACCCTTTCTATGGTAATTGAGGAAATCGGGCTTGACAATGTAGGAGTAAACTTCGACCCCGCCAACCTGATAAGCGGCGGAAGAGGCAATCCCTGTGATGCTATGGAGCTTTTGGGCTGCAAGGTTGTGGGAATTCACGCAAAGGACGCAATTCCCCCGAAATATGGCGATTTTGGCGGCAAGCAGGTGCCAATAGGCGAGGGGCGTGTTAAATTTGAGGAGCTTTTACTCATGCTTCGCGATTTTGGCTATGACGGTGATATAGTAATAGAACACGAAATGTACAATCGCCCCGACAGAGACGGAGATATCCTATCTGCAAAAAAATATTTGGAAGAAATTATCGCAAGAGTCTATAATTAAAATATTGTCTGGAGAGGAATATGAAAACTTGTATAAGCCTTTACAGCTTTTGGCAAGCGGTAAGGAACGGTCGGTTAACCCACTTTGAAGCCATTGACAAAACGAAGGAGCTTGGCTTGGATGCCGTGGAGCTTCAATTGTTTGACGAAAGCATCCCCGATGGAAAAACACTTAAGGAATATGCTGTGGAGCTTGTTAGCTACGCGCATAGCAAGGGGCTTGATGTTCCCATCTATACCGTTCAATCAAACCTATATTGCAGGAATCCCGAGAAGGAGCTTGCAAGACTTATGGAGAATGTGGATATCGCTTCTATCTGCTCTATACCGTTAATGCGCTTTGATGTTACCTACTCTTTTCTTGGCGACGAGCCATCAAAGAGCCCAAAGAAGGTTATTGAAGCTGTTACCCCATATATCAGAAAACTTGCCGACTACGCAAAGCGCAAAGGAGTAAAGGTTTGCTCCGAAAATCATGGCAGGCTCATTCAGGACAGCTATAGAATGGAGGAGCTGTTCTATCAGGTTGACCACGAAAACTATGGCTTGCTCTGCGATATCGGCAACTTTGGAGCGGCTGACGAGGACTGCGACAGAGCAGTATCAAGGCTACTCCCCCACATCTGCTTTGTTCACGCGAAGGATGCCTTCCTGAGAAGCGGAATGATGTATAACCCGGGGCGCGGATATAACAGGACCAGAGGTGGAGATTACCGTCGCGCAACCATCTTTGGTCACGGAAACGTGCCTACGTATCAGATTTTGCTTGCCATCAGCAAGTCAGGATATGACGGATATGTGTCACTTGAATTCGAGGGAATTGAGGAAACTGTCAGCGCGGTGACAATTAGCGCCGAAAACCTGAAAAGAATGCTGGAAGACATAGAAAGAAATTAAAAAAGGGACCGCTTTATCGAGGCATAACCCCAAATAGAAAACGGGCGAGGTACAATGCAATATGTACCTCGCCCGTAAATTTTCATAAGGATTAAAGCTTAAAGCGGCGAGCATAGCCGCAACGTTTGCAAAGCTCCTCGGTGGCCTGTTTATTACGAAAGCCAGCGCGGATCGCCTCAGCGCGCCGAGAGGAAAGAATGTCAATAAGATTATCTCCTAGAAGCAGATTGCCAAGGGCAATCTCCCCTTCCCTATCAAGACAGCAGGGGATGACTGTGCCATCAGAAAGAATACCAAAATGGTCCCCCAAGCCATAGCAAAATACCTGAGCGCCAAGATTCTCGCAGGATATATCCGGCCAGGCGAAGCGCTCACCGTACTCAAGATGAAGTCTGTGGCGAATTCTTGCGCCCCTTTCGCCAAAGCGCCATTCGTTTTCAGCCTCCGGAAATTTTGCCTTGATTAAGGCGAGAGTGTCAATATTCCGCCCCTCGTCAAAGCCCCTGTTCCAAAGTCGGAGAACGGTGAGAATGCCTGCCCTGCTTGCCTTATCCGCATAATCAAGGCAGCCGTTAATATAGCTTGTATATTCAGAGGAGGCTCCGCTTTCAAATGAGTGAAGAGAAATATTAAGCTTATAAAGAGGAGTAGAAAGAAGGCTGTCTCCACGGGATGGAAGAAGGGTTCCGTTGGTGGTTATAGCCACCTTAAAACCTTTGGAGGAAGCGAGACGCACAAAATCAGGCAACAGCGGGTGAGTTAAGGGCTCGCCCATTACATGGAGATATATGTAATCAGTTATGCCATCAAGATTATTTAATATTAATGAGAACTCGTCAAGTGTTAAAGAACGGTGGGGGCGAGTGGTGCCGGGACAAAAG
>JAFTRB010000085.1 GCA_017462445.1 Clostridia bacterium | reverse complement strand
GTCTCGCTGCGGCTCGGGCACAGAACGGCTCTTGCATTATTAATGCAATTCACTACCGTTCTGCCGCTTCGCTACCCACTGGGGAAGGCTTTAAAAGTTGATTGCCTTCGTTGGGCTGGGCTTGCTCTGTGGGTTATCCCACACGGACCGTCGGGACGCCGGCCCCTACAACACTGATAATCAAGAGCAATCATATCTGGGAGCTTGCTCACAAGGATGATTGCCGCAGATTGCTCTTTCGGTGGTTTGTCGCAAGACAAACACAGTGCGTTAGCACCAAGACCTCCACGAGGGCTTGCACCGATAAAGAGTACCAATGACCACTATAATTTCCGGGTTATCCCACACTGACCGTCGTGCTTAACCCACGTTTATTCATTAACATTTCGCCTTTATTCGCTCAAGAGCGCCCTGCTATAACCATATCTCACAAGCCACAGTGGCTTTTTCTATTTCCCGACAGCATTATTCTACAATAGCTGAGCCCTCCGCCTGTTATAATAAAAGCAAAAAACAAAGGAATGGAAAAAATGGACAAAACAAAGGCTGAACAGAAGGCAGAGAAGGGCGGCTTTTTCGGGGCGCTTATCGGGAGAATACGCAGCGCATTTTTGCCCAAGAAGGACTCCAGATGGGATACCGTGTTGAATTTTGCCCGTCTTTTGCTGGGACTGGTCTTTGCCAGAACGCATATAATTTTTGGCGCTCACCCCTTGGCGGTAGCGCTGCTTTCGGTTCTCCCAAGGGGAGTTTGGTGGACATTGCTAGGCTCGATTATCGGCTCTTTAACTCTCGGGAGGGCGGGGATAATCTATGCGATGATATCAATAATTGTTGTCTTTTTGCGGATTATTGTGGGCGGCTCGGGAAGGGACGGCGCTCCCCTCTTTGGCGAGAGCCTGCTTCTCAGAATTTCGGTTTCTGTAATTGGCGGCTTCATATCCGGTGTCTATGAGGCGCTTTTATCGGGGCTATCCATAGCCACACTCCTTTTTGCGCTTGGTATGCTCCTGATACCGCCGGTGGTGGTGCTTGCGCTTTCCGGCTATCTTGACTCGGATATTTCGCTTGTTGATATCGTAAGCACGGACAGGCGGATCTTTGCCGTAGAGGAGGAGAAGAAAATACCAATTCTCTTCTACCAGCTCTCCGCCTTAGCCTTCCTTTTATTGATATCTCTTTCGCTTGAGGAATACTCGCTTGTCGGTGTTTCCTTCGCCTATATAGCCGCAGCGATGGCAACCCTCTTTGTAGCCAGACGCTTTGACCCGATACGCGCGGCGGCGGTCGGCTTTGCCGCAACGGTTGCCCTCTCCACGGAGATGACGGTTGCCTTTATTCTTCTCGGCATTGGGGCGGGGCTTCTGTTCCGTATAGGAATTCCCCACGCGCTTATCGGTGGCGGTGTTATTATTTCCGCCTGGTCGGGCTATGCGGGCGGTGTGCTGGGGCTTGTGTCTCTCCTTCCCGAATACGCCATTGCCGCCATAATCTCCTGGCCGCTTTCCGCAAGGCTTAAGGCGGAGCGAAGCGAGAAGGAGGAGGTAAAGATCAGCACGACCGCTCGTGAATGTGTTGGTACGCTTGCCCTCCATTATAAAAACCGACACAGGGGTAGCCTGGCAATTCTCGAGTCAACCCTCTCGGCAATAGGCGCAACCTTATCCTCGGGTGAGCGCGCAAGGGCTGTGCCCGGCGTGGAGGAGCTTTATGCGCTGATTTTGGAATGCCACAGCGGCTATTGCGGCGGCTGTCAGCTTGAATCCACCTGCGCGGCGGAGCGGGAGCTTGCACCGAGCGAGGCTCGCAGATTGTCAATAGTTCTTTACACAAAGAAGTGCCTGACAGCCGAGGATTTTAACACGCTTCCCTCTGTGTGTGAAATGCGCGTAGGTCTTGCCGAGGCGATAAACCGCGCGTACAGCATTCTGTGCCAGGACAAATTCCGCGAGCGGAGAAGGCTTGGCTTTGGCGAGGAGATGGAGCTTATCTCAAGGCTTATCGGTGAGGCGCGCTGTATTGACGAGGAGGAGAAAAGCACCAACGAGCCGCTGGAGGAGAGGCTTGCTCTCGTTATGCGCGATAAGGGGCTAACAGGGGCGGTAGTGAAGGTGCTTGGTACCCGTCGGCCGTATATCATTGTAGCATTGGACGACGAGAGCGGAGAGCGAATTGCCTCCCCGGAGCTACTCTCTGCAATCGAGGACGGGCTTGGCATACATCTTGGCAAGGCTGAATATTACAAGAACGGAAATGTAGCTCTGCTGGAGTGTCCGTCAAGGCGGAGCTTTTCTGTCTCGCACGCATCGGTCGGAATTGCCAGGGAGGGCGAGGTGGTCAGCGGTGACAGATGTCGCTTCCTTGAGACCGAGAGCGGTATGCTTTACGGAATACTCTCCGACGGTATGGGCTCGGGAGAGGGGGCGGCGCTCTGCGCAGATTACGCCATAGAGCTTCTTTCCTCTATACTGGCCTTGAGCCTGCCAAGCACCTCCGCCCTCGGCCTTGTATCGCGGCTTGTGCGCAGCAGGGACCCCAACTATTCCACCACGCTTGACCTGTTCTCCCTGGATCTTTTCACAGGGGAAGCGGCATTTATCAAGAGTGGGGCAGCTCCTTCCTACATCAAAAGAGACGGTTCGATTTACCGTATCAAGTCCAGAACAGCGCCCCTTGGGCTATTGCCCACCCTTGATGCCGAAAAAATTCGAGTTGAGGTAAGACGCGGCGACTATATCGTTATGCTTACCGATGGAGTCAGCGCCACCGAGAATGATGCGCCCTGGCTTCTCCAGCTTCTTTCCAAGCCCTTTAACGGCAGCGCAAGAGAGTATGCCGAGCTGATACTGTCGGCGGCGGAGAAGAACCGCACGGCGAACGATGATATGACGGTTATGGTCGCGCATATTGAGGGGTGAGAGCTTGACGGAGTTTAGTTCTGAAACTCTTCATATAAAAAGCGGGGCTGCTTTATCTAGGCTACCTGTAAATAAAACAAAGGACGAGGTGCAGTATAATTTGCGTCTCGTCCATTATTATTTTTGCGTACAGTGGAAGAACTGCTCCGCCGGGTTATGAAGCTTTTTATTCCTCCAGCATTTTCCGTATAACCGCCTCGGCTCTTTTGAACATCTCGTCGTTCTTCTCTCCGCCAAAGACCGCGCTCATCTCGGATTTCATTCTGAGGCATATAACCGTGTCGTCGGGCAGATCGCAAATTCCCGCCATCTCATAGAAGGGGGTGGAGCGCAGATAGATTGCGTCCTCGCCCGCCCATTCATATTCTCCGCCCTCGCTGGTGTAGGGAGCCAGCGGCAGGAACATATCAATTCCGGATATAACCCGATAGTCGCGATAGACATCCTCGGAAAGGAGGCAGACATAATATTCGCTGTACAGCATTCTGTCCGCAAGCGTTTTTCTGTCGGTGCTGAGGAGCGACTCGTTTACCTTCTCGCCCTTATCAAGCTCCGCCTCGATCTTGTTCTTCATCTCCTCGCTCATTACAAAGAGATCCGAGAAGGCGGGGACAACTCTGCCGTCTCCGTCGGAGTCCTCGCACATCTTCTTCAGCGAGGATATTATAATATTGTATTCCGGGATATCTCCGTCCTCTTCGGTATGCAGAATTCGCTTATGCCCCGCATACATTATGTGGGTGTCATAGCTCTCCTTGCTGCACATCTGGAAGGAGCAGACCACAATAACCAGCACCAGAAACAGCGCCACGATCGAGTGCCACTTGTAGTGATACCAGAAATTGTCAAGCCAGGTGAGAAATGGGTGCTTAAGCTTTACCTCGCCATATTCCTCCATAATATCCTCCTATCTTTTTTCGTCAAATAATTGCGCACGTGGTGCCTCTTTACCCTATTATAGCCTAAAACTGTTAACAAATCTACTCCTTTGTATTAACAGATACGGAGAATGCTCATATACTGAATACGGGAGCCCCCCAGACAATCCAGAAAGGGAAACATATATGAAAATAGTTTTAGTCCGCTCGCCAAAATTCCTCTCGGGCATACTTCGCCGCCTCTTTGGCATAAAGGGGAAATGATCAACGAGCTAAGTAAATAAGCAAAACGCTGATATCCGCGGGGTTTACTCCGCTTATCCTGGAGGCCTGACCGATATTCAGGGGACTTGTGGCGTCAAGCTTTTCTGCCGCCTCGAGCCTTAGCCCCTGTATAGCATTGTAATCTATGTCCGGAGGGAGCTTTTTCTCCTCCAGCCTTCTCTGCCTCTCTACCTCTCTCTGCTCTCTCTTTATATAACCGTCATACTTGATCTGTATTTCCACGCTCAGCGAGATGCCGTATGGCAGGCTTGGCCGAGAGGGGTCTATGGGTGCTAAAATCGCATAGCCAAGCTCGGGGCGGCGAATCAGCTCGCTTAGCTTTATTCCTGTTGAAATAGGTGTCGAGCCGAGGCTAAGAAGGAGCGAGTTGACCTCCTCTGTCGGGGCGATGTTGGTATGAGCTACGCGCTCTATTTCTCCATCGATTTGTGCCATCTTGGTCAGGAATTTTGCATAACGCTCCTCGGAAATCAAGCCCACCCTGTATCCAATCGGGGTAAGACGGCGGTCCGCATTGTCCTGTCTTAAGAGCAGCCTGTACTCGCTCCTGGAGGTCATCATTCTGTATGGCTCCTCCGCTCCCTTGGTTACAAGGTCGTCAATAAGTGTTCCAATATATGAGGAGTCACGGGTGAGAACCATTGGCTCCTCGCCCTTTATTTTCAGGGCGGCATTTATACCGGCAACTATTCCCTGCGCCGCCGTCTCCTCGTAGCCGCTTGTTCCGTTGAACTGCCCTGCACCATAAAGCCCCTCTACCGCCTTGAATTCCAGGGTGGGGAAAAGCTGGGTAGGATCTATGCAATCATATTCTATGGCATAGGCGTATCTCATTATCTCGGCATTTTCAAAGCCGGGAAGGCTGTGGAGCATCTCATACTGCACATCGGTGGGCATCGAGGTGGAGAAGCCCTGGATATACATCTCCTCTGTATCCATGCCGCAGGGCTCGACAAAGAGCTGATGCCGCTCCTTGTCCTTGAAGCGGACAAGCTTCGTCTCGATAGACGGGCAGTATCTTGGGCCTGTGCCGACGATATTTCCGCTGTACATAGCGCATCTGTCCAGATTGGATAGAATTATTTCGTGTGTTTTTGCGTTGGTATAGACCACGTGGCAGGCTACCCTGTTGGCATCCTCCGCCCTCATCTCGCCACTCCTAGATGAGAAGGGTGTGACGGTATCCTCGCCGCGCTGCTCCTCGAGAGAGGAGAGGTCGATGGAGCGCCTGTGTACCCTAGCCGGGGTGCCGGTCTTGAACCTTTGGAGCTTTATGCCAAGGCTTAAAAGCGAGGAGGAAAGTCCTGTCGCGGGCATCATACCGTCGGGGCCGGCGGAATAGACCTTATCTCCGACAAATATCTTGCTCCCGAGGAAGGTTCCTGCCGCAATGATTACAGCCTGCGCCTCCCAGGTTTCGTCAAGATGGGTGCGCACTCCCACAATCCGCCTTTTTCCGTTTTCCTCGACCGTCAGAAGCTCGGTAATCTCGCTCTGGATAAGGCGAAGCCTCCGCTCGCTCTCCAGCGTCGCCTTCATAAGTCTTTTGTATTCTGTTCTGTCCGCCTGGACTCGCTTGGAATGGACAGCCGCGCCCTTGCCGAGATTGAGCGTGCGCGACTGCAGAGTTACCCTGTCAGCGCAATAGCCCATCTCGCCGCCCAGCGCGTCAACCTCAAAGACCAGGTGTCCCTTGGCGCTGCCGCCAATAGAGGGGTTGCAGGGCATATTGCCCACCGCATCCAGATTGGTGGTAAAGAGTATTGTATCTATTCCCATTCTCGCCGCCGCGAGGGCAGCCTCAATTCCTGCGTGCCCTGCGCCAACAACGATTACGCCTGTCTTGTTCATACTGTATCCTTTTGACAAGTATTATTTACAAATATGCTAAATGACGCCAGCCGTGTCAAGTAATCAGGTGATTTTCACCCTCTCGACCTCGGTTACTCTTCCGCTTTTTTCATCGAGGGTAAAGATTACTCCGTCGGCATACGCCTCTCCCTTTGCGGCAGAGAAGCGGATAGGCAGTCTGCTTCTCATCTTTTTTATAACATCGTGAGCATCCATTCCCATAACTCCGCCTCCCTCGCCACACATGCCGAGGTCGGTGACATATCCCGTACCCTCGGGCAAAATCTGCGTATCTGCGGTTGGCACATGGGTGTGGGTGCCATAGATGATATTTATTCTGCCGTCATAGGCATAGCCCATAGCCAGCTTTTCTCCGCTTGCCTCTGCGTGAAAGTCGAGAATGGCAAAATCATATCTGCCCGCCTCCCTTTCAAGAAGCCTGTCGATAAAGCCGTAGGGCGAGTCCAGCGTAGGCTCGATATAGGCGCAGCCCATCGCGTTTATGCAGAGCAGCTTATAGCCCTTGCAATCGAGGATAGCATAGCCCGAGCCGGGCGCATCAATAAAGTTTATAGGGCGGAGCATTGCCGCCGTGTCATCAAGATAGGTGTAGACCGCCTTGTTGCGGAGGGTGTGGTTTCCGCCTGTCAGGCAATCAGCGCCCGAGGAAAGCAGTGTGTCGGCAATCTCGGCAGAGGCGCCGGTAATAAAGCCCGCGTTCTCCGCATTCACAAGGCAGAAATCAATCCCTCTCTCTCTTCTGAACGCCCAGAGCCTTCTTTTGAGAAAGGCAACTCCTCCCGGTCCTGTCACATCACCTATTGCTAAAATTTTCATACGGTTTTCTTTCTATTATTATTTATTCTCCGGCTTGACGAACATATAGAGGAATATGTTGGAGCTTAAGTCGGCGAAGTTGCCCGCGTTGTTTATGTCGGCGGTCTCGGGAGCATTCTGCTTTAGCTCGCCTGTCTTGCGGTAGCCGTCTATCTTCTCTCTTACAAGGCGCATGAAGTCGTCAAGATTTGCCCAGCTTGTCAGGTACATACCAAGGGTTCGGGGTGACTCCTTAAGCACGTGGGTTGCGTGGGCAAACTGCTCTGTTCCCATAATGCTGTTGAAGCAGCAGGAGAGATGGCGGAAGCCCTTCATCTCATAGTAGCCGGGCGTGGTGTGTCCCATCGGCTCGTAGTTGTAGTGCCAGTCGCAGATTACGATATCCTTGGAGACCAGGTCAATGGCGGGCGCTGTTCCGTGAATGCTCGTCTCGTACATAATATCCTTGCAGGGGAAGAGCTTGCCGTCAAGAAGCCTGTCTCCCCACATCCACATCTCGCCGCCCTTACCCTTTATGTAATCGTTGATCTTGTTGGCGAGATCGGCAATAAGCTTGTAGGCGGGGGTGTCTTTGCATCTTGGGCATTTTGCAATATTCTGTACCTCGTCGAAGCCGACGTGAATGGTCTTTGTCTCAAAGGCGTCCATCAGGTCATCTATCATATCGCAGACGATTGGCACAAGGTCGGGGTGAGCGGTGCAGACCGAGCGGGTGGAGGTGTTCATGGAATAGGGCTCCTCCATATCCGGGTAGGCACGGACAATTCCCATAGGAGCGGGGGCAACATCGCCCTTCTTGATCTGGCTCTGGTGGGAGGGAATGTCGATCTCGGGGATAACCGTGATGCCGTGCTTTTTGCAAACGGCGGCAACCCTCTTGGCGACAGGCACCGAGGTAAAGGGCGCCTCCACGATCTCGGGGTGAGAGGGATAGTCGAAGTGGTAATAGAGCATGATCGATAGATGGGTAATGCCCAGGGGGGCAACGATGTCCTCTATAAACTCCTCGAAGCTGTCGATGTTTGTTTCGTTAGGGCCATAGAGCTGGAGGGCGCGGACAGGGAAGTCCTGTACCATCTCTGCAACGCCGGGGATATTCTCCTCGTAAAGCTTTTTCAAGTCTACCATAATTCCTCCATATTTAACACGGGTGTGTCCGTATTTTAATAATGGCTCTCGAAATTGTTAAAAACCGAGAGCCATTTCCTGTACTTTTTACATTAAAGAGCTGCGAGGATTTCGCGCACTCTTGCAAGAGCCTCGTCAACCTTGTCGAGGTCACGGCCACCGCTCATTGCCGAGTCGGGGCGGCCACCGCCCTTGCCGCCTGTTATGGCGGAGATCTCGCGGAGAATGTTTCCTGCGTGAGCGCCCTTGGCAACCGCATCCTTGCCTGCTGCAGCGACAAAGTTGAGCTTGTCACCCGAAACAACGGCGAATACGGCAACTCCCGAGGGGTACTTCGCCTTTACGGTGTCGCCGAGGGTACGGGCGGTGTCGGGCTTGCCCTCTACCCTTGCCACAAGAAGGCGGAATTCGCCAACCGTCTCAAGCTTCTCCAGGAGCTTCTCGGTCTCTGCCTCTGCAAGCTTTGCGTTTGCGCTTTCAAGCGCGCGCCTGGTCTCCTTGATCTCACCCTGGAGGGCTACCGCCTTCTGCGCGAGGGTCGCGGGGTTCTGCGCCTTAAGAGCCTGGGCGGTTTCGGAAATAATGCTCTCCTTTTCGCCAAGCAAGGCGAGAACGCCAAGACCGGTCGTTCCCTCTATTCTTCTGACGCCTGCGGCAACCGAGCTTTCGGAGATGATCTTGAACAGTCCGATCTCGCCGGTGGAGGATACGTGAGTTCCTCCGCAAAGCTCGGTGGAGGAGGAGCCGATCTTAACAACTCTTACGGTGTCACCGTACTTCTCGCCAAAGAGAGCCATAGCGCCCATCTTGCGCGCGGTGTTGATATCGGTAACGGTGGTGGTTGCGCTCTCGGCAAGAAGGATATTCTCGTTTACGATAGCCTCCACTCTCGCAAGCTCCTCCTTGGTGAGGGCCGCAAGGTGGGTGAAGTCGAAGCGGACACGGTTCTCATCAACATAGGAGCCTGCCTGCTCGACATGGTTGCCAAGCACATAGCGAAGCGCCGCCTGGAGAAGGTGAGCCGCCGAGTGATTGCGCATTATTGCCGCACGGCGCGCGGAATCGACAGAGAGCTGAAGAGTGTCGCCAAGCTTGATTGTGCCGTTCTCTACTCTCGCCTCGTGAATATATACGCCGTTGGTCTTCTTCGTGTCGGTAACGACTGCCAGAACGGCGGTGTCGGGCGTGCCGTCGGTGATAATTCCGCTATCGCCAACCTGGCCGCCGCCCTCGCCATAGAAGGGAGTTTTATCAAAGATAAGCGAGCATTCGCCCTCGCTGATCTCCTCCACTGCGCCCTCGTCGGTGAGAATTGCAATTACCTTGCCAGAGGCAACCGCCTCGCGGGGGGAGGTGTAGCCGACAAACTCGGTCTCGGGGATATTGTCAAGCAGGCCCTTGGAGCTGTCTGCCCAGCCCGAGATGTTACCTCTTGCCGCTCTCGCTCTTGCCTTCTGCTCGTTCATAAGCGAAGCGAAGGTGTCCTCGTCAATAGTAAGTCCCTTCTCCTCGGCAATCTCACGGGTGAGATCAACGGGGAAGCCGTAGGTGTCGTAGAGCTTGAAGGCGTCCTCGCCGCTGATTGCGGTCTTGCCCTCCTTGATTGCAGCCTCGATAACTCCGCCAAGAATGCCAAGTCCGGAGTCGATGGTGGCATTGAAGCGCTCCTCCTCCAGCTTTACAACCTTCAGAATGTAATCGTATTTTGCCTTAAGCTCGGGATATGCGTCATCGTTCTGGGAGATAACGACCTGACACAGCTCGACGAGGAACATCCTGTCAATACCGAGGAGCTTACCGTGGCGGCAGGCGCGGCGGAGAATTCTGCGAAGGACATAGCCCCTGCCCTCGTTGGAGGGAATAACGCCGTCGCTTATCATAAAGGTGGCGCTCCTGATGTGGTCGGTTATAACTCGAATGGAGATATCGTTCTTCTTGTCGGCTCCGTAGGTCTTGCCGGATATGGTGCAAACGGTGTCAAGAATTCGTCTTACCGTGTCTACCTCAAAGAGGTTGTCCACGCCCTGCATTACACAGGCGAGACGCTCAAGGCCCATACCCGTGTCGATATTTTTCTGGGAAAGCTCGGTATAATTGCCATTTCCGTCGTTGTTGAACTGGGAGAACACGTTGTTCCAGATCTCCATATAACGGTCGCAGTCACAGCCGGGCTTACAGTCGGGCGAGCCGCAGCCGTACTTCTCGCCGCGGTCAAAATAGATCTCCGAGCAAGGGCCGCAGGGACCCGAGCCATGCTCCCAGAAGTTATCGGC
>JAFTRB010000084.1 GCA_017462445.1 Clostridia bacterium | reverse complement strand
TTTGTCGGGAGCTCCCTCCCAGAGGGAGCCTTAAAGAAAGCCCAGCCCACCGAGGGGAAAGCCACACATCTTAAAGCGCCATGCTCTCCGACAGCTCAATCACTCTTTTTCCTTTTTTGATTGCATACTCCTTCATTTGGTATGCGCCTCCAAAGCCCCTTTTGACATAAGTCACCACAATATCGCTTCTGTCCACCATCCATTTATTTCTCGCTACTATTGCAAATCTCGGGGGTGCTTTTGCGGCCTCTTCCGGGTAAACCGACGGTTGTAATAATTCTTTTTCGTTATAATATGCAAGAACGGTACAGTATTCTAATTCAGGATGCTTTTTTGCTATTTTCCGCAACAGGTCAAGCGCAAGGGAGTCAAATGCGCCATTATTGCCAACATAGACGGTCATACCGCCCAGTTCCTCCAATAAGGAAAGAATAACTCGCTCCATCCTTTCCGAAATATCTGCAACGCAATCTCTGTGCCCAAAAAAAGAAATATACATAAAAATCACCGCAAGTATTATTCTATATCCGAATAGGATATATGCGTTATTATAACATATCCCAAAAGGATATACAATAATATTATCAAAAATGAGGTGATAATATGATAGACTATATTTCCATCGGGCAAAGGATAAGAGAATTCAGGAAGGCGAAAAGCCTGACACAGGAAAGGCTTGCAGAGCTTTCTGGAATTGAGCCTTCAAATATTTCTCATATAGAACGAGGAGCAACAAAGGCGAGCCTGCCCACCCTCGTGGCGATTGCAAACTCGCTTGAAATCTCGCTTGACGAATTGGTTTATGCAAGCCTTAAAAGGAGCAGGCACATCTACTCTGATATGCTTGCCGAGCTTATCCAGGATATGACCGAGGAGGAGCTTTCCGCCGTGGTCGAAATCATAAAAACAACAAAGAAAATACTTCGCACAAGAAAACAATTATAATCAGGCAGAAAAAACAGCAGGCTTTGTACCCTGTTGTCCTTCAAATCTGAAAATATTAAAGGTGAGGCGCTATGAAATCATAATGCCTCACCTGTTTTTTTAGATTTATGCCCGAATGCGAAAGCCCCTCACCAGCCCCATTCGCCACCGCCGAGCGAGGTCGGCGGCGTTTCGGTTTTCCCATCATAAGACGGGGAGGTGGTTATAACATCGCCCTCGCGCAGGGAGATAAGAATAATCACAGGACTTGTATATTCCATTATTCGCCCTCCCCTGCAAGGCACTCATCACGGTAAGCTCTTGCGCGCTCTGAATAACTCCACAGGCGAGTTACAAGATCAACAAGCTCCTGGTCGCCATAGTCTAGAGCAAAATCATAATATGCCCTGATGTTATACTCGCCCGAAATATCCGTGCCCTTTATGCTATATTCCACCGTCTCGGTCATTTGATAGGCGTAGAGATCAACCTTTATATACACCCTTTCGCCATCGTTACAAACCTCCGTCCTTGGCGAATAATCGCCTACACGTATATCGAAATCCCCGACATTATAACCATCGTCGAGGTATAGGAGGAATGCAGCCTCAGCGCCCAGTTTCATCGCAACGGAATATACTCCGTCGGTGCTGTCAGCCTTCGGCAGGGTGGTATCGGGCTGAGAGGATGCTATCCAATCTTCACCTATTATTTCATCAATAAGCGAAACGACTATTTGAGCCTCTGCCTCGTCCCCCTCCTTATCATAGAGGTAGGCCGAACGAATGTAGGCAAGGGCATCCTTGGCAAGAGCGGTCGCCGTGTCATTCCCTGTCCCTGTGAGATCGCCAAGGTGCTTCACCGCGCTTATCTGCCAGCTCCCCTTGGCGACAACGCCACTATCCAGGGTGATCGCCACGCAAAGCTCGACCTCCAAGCCAGCCCTGTTCACTGCCACAGGGAGCGACAGAACATAATGCATCTCTCCATCGACCAGGCGAAGGGATAGCTCGGAAAGCTCGCTGTACATCACGCCATCCAGGGTAATATAGCTGATAGAGGATCTGACGGGGATATAAACATTGTAAACGAAGCTGTTATAGAGCGTCATATTCATCTTTGGAATAATGCTCTCGCTGTCTATGGCATTTTCCGTAACGAAGCGACAGCCGTCCGCCTCAACCGTAAGCGCCCCCTCCTTGCTTCCCAAAGCGACAAGCGTCATACCCGAGGATGCGCCGGTGTAATCAAGGGTACAGCTCTCAAGGGTGATGCTATATTTAATATCAAGTGTGGGATTAGCCCTTGATGCAAGAAGATATTTTGTGGTCGCTCCGGCCTCAAGACCTATGTAAAGGTCACGAAGCAGAATGCTATGTCTAACACCGTCAACAGAGCTGTTAAACTCGCCGAAGGAAATAAGGGGAGAGCCTGTCAGGTATATGCTACCATTTTCTACAACAAGGCTTGTCGACTTGTTGGAGCTTTTTGCAATCAGCGAGAAGAGTCCGCCCGAATAGGTATGCCTGTCATAGATGGTGTACCCACCGAGGTCAAGCACCCTCTCACCCGCATTGTTGCCGATGTTGGGGTAGGATATATCGTCGGTGTAAATATAGTCACGGCGCATAAGTATCACCGCGCCGTCGCCTGCCTCACGGGCTGCGTGCATAGCGATAATTGATAGGTCGCCTCCGGTGTTTCCAAAGAGAACCGGATATCCGCCGACAAAGCTACCATTAGCCTTAAATACAACAAAGGGATACCTATCCTTATTGGAATACTCTGCAGGGATGGTTCCGTATTTTGTTTCAATCGGCTTGGGAACATCGCCTACAACATAAATATCACTTCAATTTACAGTCCCGGAATATAAGAGCGATCCATCTCTGCCACCATAGGTAAAGCTACCGGTGGG
>JAFTRB010000083.1 GCA_017462445.1 Clostridia bacterium | reverse complement strand
TGTGCCCTCGCTGTTTATGCTCATAGGCTTCTCGCAGATAACATCCTTGCCGGCCTCCATTGCCATAATGCTTATTTCAGTATGAAGATAGCTGGGTGTGCAGACATCAACCATATCGATGTCCTCGTTTGCAAGGAGGGTTGCAAGGTCGCTGTATACCTTAACATTATCCTCTCCAATCTTCTCCCTTGCCATATCTGTTCTGGGATCGGCTACTGCAACGATCTCGGCATTCTCAATCTTCTTATATGCCTTATAATGGACAAAGCCCATTCCGCCAATGCCACAAAGCGCTACTCTTTTCATCCTATCAATTCCTCCAACATAACCTTTGACTCAAGAATATCCTTAATCTGCTGATCTCCGCTGATCTCTCGCTCAATGGTAATCGTACCGTCGTAGCCTATCTCCTTGAGCTTTGCGATGAGCGCCGGGAAGTTCACCTTACCCTTGCCGATGGGCATTTCCTTGCCGAGCGAGTTACCGTCGGTGGGATAGTAGCCATCCTTGCCGTGAATGTCCATTACGTACTGACCAAACACATCAAGAGCATCGACCGGGTTGCCCTTGCCGTACAGAATGAGGTTTGCGGGGTCCAGGTTAATACCGAGATTACCTGTTCCGATATCCCCAATAGCGCGAAGAAGGGTAACGGGGGTTTCCTGACCTGTCTCGAAGAGGAAGCTCTGACCGTTTGCCTTGCAGTGGTTAGCAACGACCTTAAGCGCCGCGATTACCGAGCGATACTCGGTGGTGTTGGGGTTCTCGGGCATAAAGCCTACATGAGTAGCCATCTTGTCTACACCAAGCAACTTCGCAAAATCGGAGCCCAGGCACAGCTCCTGCATTCTCTGGTAGCGGTACTCCGCGGGTACAAGGCCGAGAGTAAGGGGTCCCTCGGTGAAGTTCCAGGCGGTGGGGCCGCTCCAGCCACACCAGAAGGTGGAGATGTTTACATTATACTTTTTGCACGCCGCAAGAACCTCGTCGGCAATCTCCTGTGTAAAGAGCTCCTTGTTCCAGCAGCAGAGCTGACACCAATTGAAGCCAAGATCAACAACATGCTTGATCTTTGCATCGATGTCGGTTGCGGTGAGATGAACCATTACGCCAAGTTTCATAAAAATAAGCCTCCTTGCTTGACTTTTTTCTACATTCAGTATATAATTATTTTAGCATTCTTGCAAGTATTTTATTGATACTTTTTAGCACAATTTTGATTATGGCGCTTAAAATCCAGGAAATGGAGGGTATAATATATAGATATGAAGAATACCGCTCTTTACGAGAAAATTCCTTCGCTTGAGAATAATTTTACTGTAAAATTTCGAATATATCAGGCAAGAAAGCAGCTAATCCCCCATTGGCACGAGCATATCGAGATGCTTTATGCCCTGGAGGGAAGCTGCAGCTTTATCTGTGATGGGCGAGAGATAGCGGTAAAAAAGGGAGATTTGGTGGTTGTCAACTCCACCGAGATACACTCCTTTACCGTCAACGGCTTGATAGACTACTTCTCTATTTTGATATATCCCGAGTTCTTGTCGGATGTTGCCTTTGACGGAATTTCTCTGCAAAACTATATACAGGCCGACAGCTATGTTGCCGGCTGCATGGAGGATATCTGCCGCGAGTACAAGGAGGGGCAGATCGGCAGTGATATGATGCTTAAAAGTCACGCATACAGGCTTATTGCCTATCTTGTGCGTAACTACCACGCTCCCACCATATCCGAAAAGGAGCAGGAGGCGAGAGCCGCAAGGCTGAACAGGCTGAATAAGGTTATGGAGTATATAAGCGAGAATTACAGCGAAGCGATAACGACTAGGGATTTAGCCGCAATGTGCTTTCTCTCCGAGGCTCATTTCTGCCGTTTCTTCAAGCGCGCAACAGGAAAAAGCGCAACCGAGTACATCAACGGATACAGAATAGAAAAAGCGCGGGTTCTTCTGAAAAATACAGAGGACAGTATCTCCGAGATTGCCTCCGAGGTCGGCTTTGATGACCTTAACTATTTTTCGCGTATGTTCAAGAGAATTATGGGAATCAGCCCGGGAAAATATCGCGCGACAAGAAAAAACGAGTCAAAGCCGCAGGGCTCTTGACAGTGAAAAACAAATTTGTGATTATATAAATGAAATAACCGAAAGGAAACACAACTATGAATATGAAAATGTCCTTCCGTTGGTACGGAGAGAGCGACCCCGTTTCGCTTCAATACATCTCACAGATTCCCGGTATGCGCTCCATCGTTTCGGCGGTGTAAGATGTCAAGCCCGGTGAGGTCTGGGCGATG
>JAFTRB010000082.1 GCA_017462445.1 Clostridia bacterium | reverse complement strand
TTCTTCATATGAGCAAGGAAGTCTGTAATAAAGGAGCGGAGGAATTTTGTGTACTCGGGGTCGGTAGCCGAGGTCTCCCAGCCAAAGATTTTTTTGTACTCGCCATCCACGGTTGCCATAACCTTGGGCGCGTGCTTTGCACCCCACTGGGTGAAGAAGTGGGCAATCTCAAAATACTTGATGCCTATTCTGTCGCACATATCAACCCATCTGTCAAGGAGGGTAAAGTCAAAGATATAATCGTCACCCTTCTTGGTTACACCGACAAGCTGGTTGGTAAGCCTTTCTCCGCCGATGGCGGTATCAAGCGAGGGAGTGAAGGTGGGAGTGAGCAAAAGATTGATTCCGTTCTTATACGCTGTGCGGGCAAAGCTCTCGACAATTGCCCAATGCTCCTCGCTCCACACGGGAACACGGTAGTAGTTGGCAAGGCTATCGCAGTGGAACCACTGGGTAAGGATTAGCTCCTGCTCGGGGAGGACTGCAGGGATAACATCGATTGTAACGCTATCACAGCTCATTACATTGCCTGCTTCATCTACAAGCTCGAAAGTAAGAGGACATTCGCCCGAAAGCTCTGTGTCCTTTGGAATTGTAACATCGATCCACATGGAGTTGAGGCAATTAGCCTTTGCCGTCACCTTGTCAACATAGGTGAGAGGCTTCAATACATCGGGATAAATGCCGGGCTCGGTGCTTATGAAATGCTCGTCATATTTGTTCGTAAAAACGGGAGTCTCAACGGGAACATTTCCGACCTCGCGCAGAGCGACATAGGGGGCAAGCTCGCCTGTGAGCCTGGGTGTGAGAAGAAAGAAGGAATAAATCTCTCCGTTCTCTGTTTTTCCGGGCTTAATGAAAAGCTGCATAGAGATTCTCTCGCCACGAAGCGCGGAGATTTTGGTAAGAGGTGCGAAGTCCTCGGGATTTTGATTAACAAAACCCTTTTCAAGCGAGGATGTAAGAGTTGTCGTTACTGTCATCTTTCCTATTTCCTTTGTGTTTATAATTTTCTTAAAATTTCAATAAGGTGGGTAAAATTGTCGGGAAGCTCGCATTCAAAGCTCATTCTTTCGCCGCTTGTCGGGTGGGTGAGGATAAGCCGCTTTGCGTGGAGCGCCTGACCGTGAAGGTAGGGGGCGTGTTGCTTTTCGAATAGGGTTTTATTGCTTGAATACACCTCGTCGCCGAGCAGAGGATGACCGAGATGTGACATATGCACGCGTATTTGGTGAGTTCTCCCTGTCTCAAGGCGGAGCTTAAGGTAGCTTATCTGCCCATAGGACTCAAGAACCTCAAAGTGTGTAATCGCCTCGCGGGCAGAGGGGTCCCCCTGGCGCACAGCCATTCGTTTTCTGTCGACAGGGTGTCTGCCTATGGGTAGGTTGACCGTTCCTTTCTGCTCTTTGAAGCCTCCGCGGACAAGCGCGTGGTATTCTCTTTCTATTCCGTGATAGGCAAGCTCCCGTGACAGAGCCGCGTGGGCAAAATCATTTTTCGCCACAACGAGCAGCCCCGAGGTGTCCTTGTCTATTCTATGTACTATTCCGGGGCGTAGAATTCCTCCAATGCCCGATAAGGAGTCGCGGCAGTGAAACAGGAGTGCGTTCACCAGCGTGCCGCTGTAGTTTCCCGGGGCGGGATGAACCACCATCCCCTCGGGCTTGTTTACCACAATGATATCGGAGTCCTCGTATACAATGTCAAGCGGTATATCCTCGCCATCGACGCTGTATTCCTCGGGCTCCTTCTCCGTGACATCGATACGGTCGCCCTCCCTGACCTGGTATTTCTTCTCCCTTTTCAGGCCGCAAACCAGGACATCTCCGTCTTCGATCATTCTGGCGCTTCGGGAACGGGAAATATCCATCATTTCGCTGATATATAGGTCAAGGCGCTTACCCGTGTCGCATTTTTCGGGGGTTAATAGCATTATTGCTCCCCTCCGTTGTCATCGTGTTCCTGTAAACTATTGTTTGCTTTCTTTGCCTCTGATTCCTTTCGTATCTCCTGAACAAGCTCAAATATCAGCGCGCCGATCAGCATAAAAGCGCCCACGGTAACAAAGGAGTCCGCCACATTAAAAATGGCGTTGAAGCCGATTGATGAGAAGTCAATAAAGTCCACAACATAGCCAAGCGAGAGGCGGTCTATGCTGTTTCCTATTCCGCCGGTTATAATCATCGGCAGGGCAATCTCCGTCACCCGACTCTTGATCGGGCAGAGATATAAATAGATTCCAAGGACGGGTACAACTATAAGAGTTATAGTATTAAAAAGCCAGCCTGCGCCCTGCAGCATTCCAAAGGCAATGCCGTGGTTGATGTGGTATGTCAAGTGGGCAAAGCCCCCTATGACGGGCAGGGTCCCAATCGGCTTCAGATATTCGGTTGCCAGGCTCTTTGTCAACTGGTCGAGTATTATCCCCAGGATAATTATTGCGGTATAGAGAATATATTGCCAGGGCTTTTTCTTCGTAATGTATTTTTTCAGGCTCATCGTATCCTCGTATCAAATAATTGGCAGGAACAGCCGTCCTACGCTAAGAGCTATATATCCCACAAAGAAGGGGACATCAAAGGGCGAGTTTTGCACAAACTCAAACCTTGATAATAACAGGCGGAAGGGGAGGATTATCGGCTCTGAAACCATAATCGACAGGCGCAACACTACGTTATCCTCATCACTGAAGAGGGGGAGAATAACACGGAGAAGAAGTGCCAGAGAGCATAGAGACAGATAAATATCCACAACCTTTGCCAAAATATAAAGTATCGTTTCCACTTTGGTCTTCTTTCTGACTAATAAAAATACCCTCGGCACAAAGAGGTTTTTGATGTGACGAGGGTGTAGCCGATTTAGTCGGTAATACCGATATCGCTGCTGGGTGTAACAATAAAGGTCCCGGGCGCAACCTTCTTTATCTCTCCGCCCATACAGTATGTAACTCCGTTGATGAAGTCGAGCATTCTGGTGATGGTGGGCTTGTCAAGCACCTCGGTGTTAAGCACAACGGTGCAGCCTGCAAGGAGGTTGTTTGCAATGCTGCTGACCTCGGCAAAGGACTCGGGGCGAACGACCCTGAACTCCACTCCGCCACCGTTGCCTGTCGGCTCCACAACGGGCGTGGGCTCCTCCTCGACCGCAGGCGCGGGCTCCTCGGGGAGCGCTATTGCGGGAACCTCCTCCACAGCCTCCACTGTCTTGAACTGTATCTCTTCCTCGGGGGGATCCTTTTTCTTGAATGACTCCCAAAACTTTTCAAACATAATTCTTCTCCTTTTGATAATTCGATAGTATCTTATTTTCTGAACAGAATTGAGCCGACGCGCACTAGTGTCGCGCCCTCCTCTATGGCTACGCGGTAGCTGTCCGACATTCCCATGGACAGAATTCCTTCACCACGGTAGCCGTATTTTTCGCCAATCTCCTCGTATATCCTTCTTGCCAAAGTAAAGTATGGGCGAATTTCCTCGGCATCCGAGACCACGGGGCCCATCGTCATAACTCCCGACAAAAGAAGTCGCGGATAGGCTGAAAGCGAGGCTGCCAGCGCCACTGCCTGCTCGGGCATAACGCCACTCTTTCCCTCTTCTCCTGCGGAGTTTATTTCCACCAGAACGGGTATATATCTATCCAAGGCCTCTGCCCGCTTCTGTATTTCCCTTGCAAGCCCCTCGCTGTCAAGAGAGTGGATTAAGGAAACACAGGGGACGATGTGCCTGACCTTGTTCTTCTGAAGATTGCCAATCTCGTGAAGCTCGATGTCAAAGCCCAGGGAGCGAAGCAGCTCTCCGCGGCGCACAAGCTCCTGCGGCCGATTTTCTCCAATGGCGCAGATGCCAAGCCGACAGAGTGCTATAAGCTCCTCGTCTGTGCCGCTTTTTGTAACCGGCAAAAGAGTAACCCTCCGCTGTACCCTTGCGCTACAGCTCTCAATATCCTCACAGAGACGAAGATAATTGCTTTTTATATATTCAAAATCCTCAGTGGACATTTGCACCTCCGTGTGAAGGCGAGTGGCTTTTCACTGCCCCTACAAATCTTATCACTATTATAGCATTTAGCCTTGAATAATGCAAGTACAAAATCATTTATTTTAAAAATATTTTCAAAATCTTCAAATATATCAACCGCTTTTTGCCCCGAGGAATAAAAAAACCAAAAATAACTGCCAAGATGCAAGATATTCGCTTGACAAAACCGACTCTGTACATTATAATAATTATATATTATTTTAGCATTGGAGATTCTTGATGCTTCACAATATTATGAAAAATCACAGAACCGCGGTCATCTTCTGTGCGATTGTTGCCTTCGCTCTGCTTGTAGGCCTGATTGGCTTCAGCGTCGTTTCGGCTCACATACAGGAGCAAAGGCGGATTCAGTGCGAGCTTGAGACCGAGGCCCTGCTTATCGAGCGCTCGGAGCTTAACGATCAATACACTCATATGGAGCATACTGTCAGGGGTGAGATCGGCATTGTTCCCAATTCCAATATTACCCTTGTTTTTCTCGGCATAGAGCGAGAGATTTACACAGAGGTTTTCCCTTCGGTCAATGAGATAACCTCCCTTGTCAGTGGAACCGTCTGCCTTGGCAAGGACAATATGCCCGGGGAGGAGGGCTGCCTTAGCCTTTCAGAGCTTCAGGAGCTTACGGAGGCTGGCTGGAGCTATGCGATTCTGTTTGAGGGAAATGGGGCAGAGCAGCTTTCCGATTTTATTTCCTCAATGCGCATAAGCCTTGCAGAGCTGGGGCTTGAAATGCCGGATACCGTCATATGCCGCGCAGGCAGCTATTCCCCCTCTCTCGATGATACCCTGATAGATGAGGGCATCAAGCATGTAGTTCATAACGCGGAGGAGCAGACCGCAAGGATAGACAAGACTGTTGACGGCGAGCTGTTCCACCCCGGTGCGGTTGGCTGGCGCGCGGAGGAGATGCAGCGCTACTTTATGGCTGAGCTGATGCAGTACGGTGGCTGCGCCTGCTTCACTCTGGAGCTTGACGCCTTAGGGGCTGATATCAGGCTCGATATGAATAACGAGGCTCTTGCCGCCTCCTTTGGCAGAATGATCGAGGCTATCGGTGGCTGGGCTGAGGATGGGCTTGTCACTGCCCGCGATGTCGCCTTCGGGCTTGAAAACAGAAGGCTGTATCTGGGTACATACGAGCAGGTTGAAGAGGTTGTTTCCGAGCGCCGCAGAGAGATACAGACAAGGCTCGATGAAATAGAGCGCGAGCTTGAAGAAATCTACAAGAGGTACAGATAACTATGCACGGTAAGATTTTAGGCGCAGAGCTGCCGAGCGTGCAGGCTCTTGCGTATCTTGGCGACTCAATGCATTCGCTCTATGTCAGGGATATGCTTGTGCGACGGGGGCTTACAAAATCCGGGGACCTCAACCGGGAGGCGCTCAGGTTTATTACCGCCGAGGCGCAGGCACAGATGTACAGAAGAATATCTCATCTGCTACTAGAGGATGAGCTGGATGTATTCCGCAGAGCATCGAATTCGGGGCATTTGAACAAGCCCAAGAGGGCATCCGTGTCGGATTATCGCGCGGCAACCGGCTTTGAGGCGGTTATTGGAATGCTATATTACATAAAGGATAATGAAAGGCTGATGCTGCTTCTTGACGAGGCGCACAGGGAGATTGAAAATGATACAGAAGATTAAAGGAACTATGGACATACTGCCGGATGAAACACCGCTGTTTCGCTATATCGAGGGCGTAATGCGCGAGGAGGCGGAGAAGTACGGCTATGGCGAGATACGCACACCCACCTTCGAGAATACGGAGCTGTTTGTCCGTGGCGTTGGTGATACCACCGATGTCGTGCAAAAGGAGATGTATACCTTCGCTGACAGAGATGAGGGCAGATCCATCTCACTTCGTCCCGAGGGAACTGCCTCGGTTGCCAGGGCTATTATTGAGAACGGTAAATGCTCTGATCCTATGCCATTGAAGTATTATTACATCATCTCCTGCTTCCGCCACGAGAAGCCCCAGGCAGGAAGAAGCCGCGAGTTCTTCCAGTTTGGTACAGAGATGTTCGGCTCGGATAGCCCGCTTGCCGATGCCACCGCTATCGCTCTTGCCAACTCGGTGCTATGTCGCCTGGGACTTACAAATGTTAAGCTTCATATCAATTCCATCGGCTGTAAGGAGTGCAGACCTGTGTACAGAGAGGCGCTCGTGGGTCATTTTGGCGCGAAGAAGGCTTGTCTCTGCGATACCTGCAAAACCAGGCTTGATAAGAACCCTCTCCGACTTCTCGATTGCAAGAATCCCCCCTGCCACGAAATAGCTCTTGCCGCCCCCAGAACCATCGACCATCTTTGCGAGGGCTGCGAGGCAAGGTTCAAGACCTTAACTTCGGCTCTTGACGCTATGGGCATCGAGTATGTAATCGACCCCTCTATCGTAAGAGGCTTGGACTATTACACCGGAGCGGTGTTTGAATTTATTGCCGAGGGCATCGGCGCCCAGTCCACCGTATGTGGCGGCGGAAGATATGATGGCTTGGTCGAGTCGCTTGGCGGTCCTAAGCTTTCCGGTATCGGTTTTGGTATGGGAATTACAAGGCTCATTCTCGCTATGCGCGAGCTTGGACTTGATAAGCAGATGCCCCGCACCCCCGACCTGTATATAGCTACAATGGGCGAGGCTGCGGCAATCCGCGGTCTTGCAATTACCGAAAGGCTTCGCTCTCTCGGCAGGTATGTCGAGTGCGATATTGTCGGCAGGAGCCTGAAGGCGCAGATGAAATACGCAAACAAGCTTGGCGCGTCTTATACCTTGATAATCGGTGAGAGTGAAATCGAGTCCGGAAGGGCACAGCTCCGCAATATGTTGGATAGCACGCAGACCGAGGTAGAGCTGGACAGCTTCAGCCTTTAATTTAACACGGCTATGGGCGTATCCCTCGGCTTGGAGGGGTATGGGCTTGAATTATGTAAACAACTATTTGCACCTCGGGCGGCATTGTCCGCCCCTGGGGTGCTTCTTTATATGAATGGAGAGTGCCATGAAGGGAAAAAAATCCGATTTGGACCGTAATCTGTTTCTCCCCCTGACACGGGAGGATGTTGAGGCGCGTGGATGGTCAGAGGTCGATTTTGTATATGTAACGGGGGACGCCTATGTGGATCATCCGTCCTTTGGTGTTGCCATCATCTCAAGGGTGCTTGAGGCAGAGGGCTTCCGCGTTGCCATTCTCTCCCAGCCCGACTTCCGCTCGGCAGATGATTTTTGCCGATATGGCAGACCTCGGTTGGGCTTTCTTGTCAGCGGAGGCAATATTGATTCGATGGTTGCCCATTATACCGTGTCAAAGAAGAAACGCTCCTACGATTATTATTCTCCGGGAGGAAAAATGGGCGCTCGCCCGGACCGCGCTGTTATTGTCTACTGCAACCGTATCCGTGAGGCATATGGGGATGTTCCGATCATAATCGGCGGTCTTGAGGCATCGCTTCGCCGCTTTGCTCACTATGATTACTGGGATGATCGGGTACGAAGAAGCATTCTTGTTGATTCCCGGGCAGACATTCTCTCCTACGGTATGGGCGAGAATACGCTTGTACGTATTGCAAAATTGCTTGACAAGGGCGTTCCCGTAAAGAAAATCCGTGATGTTCGCGGAACAGCTTTTCTTGCTAAAAAGGGAGACCCTGTTCATTTTGAATTCCTTGAGGTCGGTGATTATGATGAGCTTAAGGCAGACAAGCGGCTCTATGCCCGCGCCTTTGGCATTCAGTATAAAAATACCGACTCTGTACACGGCAAGGCTATTATCGAGTATTACGGTGACAAGATGCTTGTGCAGAATCCTCCGATGCCACCCCTGTCTCGCGAGGAGCTTGATCGTGTATATGCTCTTCCTTATGCCAGGGATTTTCATCCCGACTATATCCCCCTTGGCGGTGTTCCCGCAATAACCGAGGTGAAGCACTCCATAACCCACAATCGCGGTTGCTTTGGCGCTTGCAATTTCTGCGCCATTGCCTTCCACCAGGGCAGGGAGGTTCGTTCCCGCAGTGTGGAATCGGTTCTTGCCGAGGCGGCTATCATAACCGAGATGCCCGACTTCAAGGGCTACATAAATGATGTCGGCGGCCCTACCGCCAACTTCCGCTACCCCTCCTGTAGCCGCCAGGCAGAGAAGGGCGTTTGCCCGGGAAAGAAGTGCCTTGCCCCCACCCCGTGTAAGCATCTTGAGGTAGATCACACCGAATATGCCGATATGCTAAGGCAGATCGAGGCGCTCCCGAAGGTTAAAAAGGTGTTTGTCCGCTCGGGAATTCGCTTTGACTATTTAATATATGATAAGGATGATTCCTTCTTCCGTCAGCTTGTGACGCATCATACCTCGGGACAGCTCAAGGTTGCTCCCGAGCATTGCTCGCCCGGTACGCTTGCGATGATGGGCAAGCCACCTATCGATGTGTTCGAGCAGTTCAAGCGTTCCTTCTTCCGCATAAGTCAGGAGGCTGGAATGGAGCAGTATCTTGTGCCATATCTTATGTCCAGCCACCCGGGTACAACAATGAAGGACGCGGTCAATATGGCGCTATGGCTTAAGGAATGGGGCTATTCTCCCGAGCAGGTTCAGGATTTCTATCCAACCCCGGGAACTATTTCCACAGTAATGTATTATACAGGTATAGATCCGCTTAATGGAAAGGCGGTATATGTCACAACAGACTATCACGAAAAGCAGCTCCAGCGCGCATTGCTTCAATTCTCGCGTCCGGAGAATGCCAACCTTGTCCGTGAGGCGCTCCGTCTTGCCGGAAGAGAGGATTTGATTGGGACCGCGCCCGGCTGCCTGGTTCGCCCCGCCTTTGGTCAGGGGCAGGATACAAGATACCAGCCAAGGAAGGGAACAGGGCGCTCGGGAGGCAAGAAGAGCGGCGGTAAGACTCCGCGAACAGGCAAGAAGCCTGCCTATTATGAGCCAATACTCGATAGGTCCAAGCCCAAGAAGAGCAAGCTCGAGCGCGTATTTGGCGAGGACGCTGTAAGAATCAGCCGTGAGGCGGCAGGTCTTGCGGATTCATCTCGCTCGACAGGTAATAAATCCGGGCAGAAAAAACGAAGGAATTCGTCCTCTGCGCCAAAAAGAAATAACTCGACGAGAAAACCGAAGAAATAATCGGATTTTTGTGTTATTTTTCACAAAAAAATCTGCAAATTCGTAGGCAACTTTTATTTCTTCGTTTTTTGTGCGAAGCTTGGTGTGCGAAAAACGAGGGCAGAAGCGGCAAATGCAGGATAAATGCAAAAGGTGCGAAAAATGAAGCCTGAAACCGCAAAAAGCGGAAAAGTGTAATTTTTCCTATGCACCAAGGTTTTCAACATTATCGACAAAGCTGTTGTTGAAAACTCACCTCTTTTGAGTTTGAGAATTGGAAATTCAAGCAAATCAACCCTTTTTCGACAAAAAGTTTTCAACATTATCGACAATCAAATTGTTGAAAACTTTTTTGTCCAACAACTTCTTAAGGCTCCAATTTCGGTTTTATTGTCTTAGCTTTGGAGCGAGAATGATGTTTTTTGCAGGCTGCCTTTCGACGCAAAAAACCATAATGCGAATAATTTGGTAGTAAGTTTTACGAACCGAATCCTCTTGTGTGACACAAAGCTTGAAATTAGTGACACAGAGGCTCATAAATACACGGAGAAAAGAATGATACAGGATAACAATAAGCAAACTCTTAACGAAAGATATAATGCCGCCAAGCGCAAGCTCTTTGAGAAGGCTTACGGTAGCTTTCTTAACCCCGAGCAGTGCCGAGCCGTATTCACCGCAAACGGCCCTCTTCTTGTTCTGGCGGGCGCTGGTAGCGGAAAAACCACCGTGCTTGTCAACAGAATTTCCTATTTAATTAAATATGGTAATGCTTATTACGATGACATGCTTCGCGAAGAGCCGACGCTGGAGGATGTCCTGGCGCTCGAGGAGGCGTACAGCCTTGAGCCGAGCGAAATAGAGGGGATTTTACCGAGGTTTATCAGTGACCCCTGTCCCCCTTGGCGTATTCTTGCGATAACCTTTACCAACAAGGCTGCCAAGGAGATTCGCGACAGGCTTTCACGCACCTTCGATGACGAGGATGTCTCTGGCGGAGTCTGGGCAGGAACATTTCACTCTATCTGCCTTCGTATTTTAAGGAAGCACGGCGAGCTGCTTGGCTTCAGGCAGGGCTTTTCCATCTATGACACCGATGACAAGAAGCATCTGGTAATCGAGTGCATGAAGGAGATGGGTATTTCCGACAAGATTATCGCTCCTAAGGATGTCTCTAGCTATATCAGCTCCGCCAAGGATACGCTTATCCACCCCGACGGAGACAGGATGCTGAGCGATATTTGCCTGGCATATGAGATTCCAAAGCCAAGATTTATAAATGAGAATAACATAAAGCGAGGCTTGATGGATCAGATCTACCGAAAATATCAGGAAAAGCTCCTTGAGTATAATGCTATGGACTTCGATGACATCATTATGCGTACGGTCGAGCTGTTCTGCTACCATCCGGATGTGCTTCATTATTATCAGGAGAAGTTCAGATATATTCTTGTAGACGAGTACCAGGATACAAACTTTGCTCAATTTGTTCTTACATTTCTGACAGCCGAGGGGAAGAGAAATATAATGGTTGTGGGAGATGATGACCAATCTATTTACCGCTTCCGCGGCGCAACCATAGAAAATATTCTTAAGTTTGACAAAACCTACCCCGAGGCAACTGTTATAAAGCTGGAGCAAAATTACCGTTCTACGGGAACAATTCTTGAATGCGCGAATGCCGTTATTGGTAATAATGAAGACAGACACGCAAAGAGGCTCTGGTGCGACAAGGGCGACGGCGAGCCTGTAACCATCAAGCAAGCTTTTGACCAGAATGACGAGGCGAAATACATAATCGAGCAAATAATCCGCGGTGTTAAATCGGGTGAGCGCAAGTATTCGGACTATGCGGTTCTGTATCGCATCAATGCCCTTGGTCGAGCTATGCAATCCGCCTTTGCCAAGAGCGGTGTGCCGTATCGCATTATCGGCGACCTCGGCTTCTATGAGCGCAAGGAGGTCAAGGATATGGTTGCCTACCTTTCTCTTGTCTCTACAGGCACGGACACCCTTCGCCTGAAGAGAGTAATCAACGAGCCTAAGCGTAAGATTGGCAAGGCTGCGGTTGATGCTCTGGAGGAGCTGGCTAATTTAGAGGGCTGCTCGGCTTACGATATAATGGCGCGCGCGGATGAGTTTGTCGCTCTCTCTCGTTACGCCCCCACAATGAAGGCTTTTGTCGAGATGATAGAGCGAATTAAGACCGAGGAGGAGCTTCCCTCCGAGATGATAAAAAGACTCTTCGAGGATAGCGGATATCATAAGATGCTGATTGAAGAGGGCTTTGAGGGCGAAACAAAGATAGAGCATGTCGAGGAGCTTATTTCTGCTGCGCTTGAATATGAGAAGAGGGCAACCTCAGAGGAAAAAATGCCTTCCCTCGAGGAGTTCCTTGAGGAAGTGTTCCTGATAAGCGGAGTAGATAAGTATGACGCGGACAGCGACTCGGTGGTGCTTATGACCGTTCACTCGGCGAAGGGACTGGAGTTCCCCGTGGTATTCCTTGCTGGAATGGAGGACGGAGTCTTCCCCGGTGAGAAGAACATAGGCGAGGCCGACGAGATGAGCGAGGAGCGTCGACTCTGCTATGTTGCCATAACAAGGGCGAAGGATAAGCTATATATAACCTATGCCAAATCCAGGCTGCTGTACGGAAGAACACTTTACGGTAATCTCTCCTGCTTTATCCGCGAGGAGGTTCCCAAAAAACTATTGCAATACGATAAGCCAAGACAGGAGCCTCCAAGGAGAACAGCCGATTGGAATCAGAGGCAGAGAACAACCGATGCCCCCTACCGCGGTGGCGAGATGTCAAGACCAACCACCATATCCGGAGGCGGGACAAATCGCAGGGCAACTGCGGGAAAGTTTGGGGTAAAGAGGATTGAGCCGGGAGCAAGAGTCAACCACAGCATCTTTGGCAACGGAACGATTGTAAGCGCCAGGGACCTTGGCGGCGACATTCTCTATGAGGTAGCATTTGACTCGGGCGAGACAAAAAAGCTGATGGCAACCTTTGCCAAGCTGAAGGAGCTATAATGATAAGCTGTTGTATTTTTGACCTGGACGGAACGCTTCTCAATACGCTCGACACCATACACTATTATGTCAATCGCGCTATGGGTGAGTGTGGATATCCGTCAATAACAAGGGATTCCTGCAGGAGCTTTGTGGGTAACGGAGCCAGGCTGTTGATTGAGAGAGCTATGCGCTCGGTGGGCGAGAAAAACATAGACCGTATAGCGGAAGTTCATACCGTTTATAATAAAATGTACGATGCTGAGCCGCTCTATTTGACTGCTCCGTATGACGGAATTCCGGAGCTTTTAAAAGAGCTCAGGGCTAATGGAATCAGGATAGCCGTGCTATCCAACAAGCCTCATTCGGCGACCGAGCCTATTGTAAAAGCGATTTTTGGCGATCTGGTGGATATCGTTCGCGGCGGCGTGGACGGAGTACCGCTGAAGCCCGACCCGACAGCAGGGAAAATGCTTCTTGACGCCTTGAAATGTCGCCCCTCAAATTGCGCCTTCATCGGGGATACATCGGTGGATGTGGATATGGGCAGAGCAATGGGCGTGGGGCTTACCGTGGGTGTCAGCTGGGGCTTCCGAGATAGGGAAGAGCTGCTTTGCGCGGACTGCATCGCCGATACATCGGAAGATGTGCTTAAGGCTATTTTGAATAGCTAAGACCGTACCCGTGTTAAAGCATTCTGCAATTCGTTTGCGGTAAAAGTAAATAATTGATTACATTGATAGGGCTGCTCTTAAAAGGGGCAGCTCTTTTTCTGTACAAAAGGGGGTAAAATGTCCGTTTGTCAAAATTAACAAAATTATTGCGGTCAATTTGTTTATCTATCCAAAAATAAATAATATTATAATTTCCACTTTAATTACGCGCGTATTTGTGGTAAAATTACTGTGTTAAGATATATAAGATATTCCTGGAGGTAAATATGAAAAGAATTACCAAACTAATGTTTATAGTCGCTCTTCTTAGCGCTATGCTTCTTCTGCTTATCGCCTGCGCAGGCTCTGATTACAAGGTTTCCGTCACGGTGGATGACGGCGCTGTAATTACAGGGGACAGCTCTGTTACAGTATCCCCGGGCGAGAGTGTCAGCTTTAATATAACGATCAAGGATGGCTATGTGTTCGACTCTGTGAGTCAGGGCGAATACGATGAGGCGAACGGTGTTTTAAGGATTTCAAGTGTTAAAACCAGCCTTTCTGTAAGGTTTAACACGAAGCCCTTCACACCCGAGCAAAAGAAGCTTGGCTTCGTTTTCAGAAAGGGCTAGTCCGCCGATACATCATCCCAGGCTTCCTCGGCTTCGGTCGATGAGGGAACGGTCATCACTCTTTCTGCAAACAATATGTCCAGAATTTTCAAGGGATGGACTATCGGGACATCTCTTTCCGCCGGTGGCGAGGTTATCTCCACCGAACGCGAGCTGGATTACACCATCTCCTCCGCCCACGCAAAGGATGGAGTTGTTACAATTTATTCCAACTATGTTGACGCCAACAAGCTTTACTATAATCTCAATGGCGGTTCCTTCACCGCGGGAAGCAAAAACCTTAGCGGTAACAGCCACTATACCGTATCCGCTAATGACGAGGGCTTTGAGATCGTCTATGGCGAGCAGTATCTTTCCTTCTTTGAGTGTGGCTCGCTCTTCTACGATGACGGCTCATTCTACCGCGATGGCTATATTCTCACCGAGTTCAATACCAAGCCCGACGGCACAGGCGACTCCTATTCGCTTGGCTCCAAAGCCCCTCTCGTTTATAACAACGACCACGCAACCTACTACTGTATCTGGTCCGAGGCAACTTCGAGTGACGACTTTGAGTATGAGGATGTTCACTACGGCATGCCCTGCTCCGTCGAGGTCGCTCCCCACTGGGTAGAGGATGGCATCAAAATCACCAAGTACAAGGGTGATGACACCAAGGTGGTTATCCCCGAGACGATAAGTGGCAAGACCGTTACCGCAATAGGAACGGGCGCGTTTGAGAACAAGAAAATAGAGACTCTTGTGATGGGCAGAAGAATCCTGAAAGTTGAGGACGGCGCCTTTGTAGGTTGTTCCTCGCTTGAGACGATTTACTTCCCCGACGGACTCTTTATTATGGGTAACGATGCCCTCGATGCGGAATCCTACACATCCTTCAAGAATCTGTATGTAAACGCAACCCTGGCTCCCAGATTTATGGGCGCTGATAACGGTGGGCTATCGGTCAAGCTTTCAAGACTCTTAGCCCCCACCGACAAGCCGCGCATTATTACCATAGCAGGCTCTTCTTCATATCAGGGGCTTGCCACCGAGTATCTTGAGGACCTTCTGCAGAACAAATATCGCGTGATAAACTTCGGTACGACCAGAACCACCCACGGAACTCTGTATCTTGAGGCTATGGCGGCTCTTGCAAACGAGGATGACATAATTCTCTATGCGCCCGAGAACAGCAGCTATATGATGGGTGAGAGGGAGCTGTACTGGAAGACTCTCAGGGATCTTGAGAGCATGGTGAACATATACCGCTATGTTGACTTCTCCAACTACACAAACATCTTCGGCGCCTTCACCGATTTCAACCGCAATTACCGCTATCTCGGTAATAACAACAGACCGGGCGCATATGAGAATGTATGCCAGAATACGGCAAACATCAACAAGTACGGCGACTATCAGCATCCCAACAGGGAGGGGTATTTTGGCGAGACCGCCGCGACCTATATCGATACCTATTACATCACCCTCAACGAGAGAATGAAGTCTAAGGACGAGGGCTGGTGGAATGACTCCTCAGTCCAGGAGAGCAACAAGGATTACACCGACCTTAGCAATAAAACTTGGGCAACCGTTACAGAGCCCTATTTCAAGGATCTGGTCAACCACGCAATCACAAGGGCAAAGTCCAGCGGAGCGAAGGTTTACTTCTCCTACTGTCCCACCGATGCGCACGCGCTGGTAGAGGGGGCGGACACCGTAGCCTGGCTTGCAGCCTATGACAAGATGATTTCGGATAACTACCTCTTTGATGGCTCTATTGGCAAGGCGAGTGATTATATCTGGGAGCATAAGTACTTCTACGATTGCGCTTTCCATCCCAATGACTACGGCAGAGCATACAGAACATATCAGCTTTATGTTGACCTCTGCGCTAAGCTTGGTATAACCGACATCCAGGGCTACCTATCTGTTGGAACCGATTTCGATGGATGTCTCTTCGAGGATGCCGACGGTGTACCTGGCACGGATTGGGAGCCTAAAAGCTGACACGCCCCCGGCATCATTTGCAAAACCAGTAAACAATTATTTACAAAGGAGAGTCTATGGATTTTTCTTCTATGAATATGACCGCCTTCTTTATCTCGCTTGGGATTTATGTCGCGGTCATCGCCCTTGATGTGCTTGTCCCCTGGCTTAAAAAGGAAATCTCTTCCTGGCTTAATTATGTTAATATAGCCCTGCACATTATATTTCTTCTCTCGCTTATGTTTGTGGGAGTAAATATCGAGATTCCCGTGCTTGCGTTTATGATAAGCCTGTTTGCCTACTCCTTCTCCTTCTACATAAGCTATGAGAGGCAGAAGCGGCTTGCTCCCGAGTCGGAGGAGACATCGCAGGAGGAATGCGAAACGACCTTGCCGACTGCTCCCGAGCAGCCCGAGCCGATTACCCCTGCGGAGGTGGAGTCCTCATCGACTGATGAAAGCGAGGAAACCGCAGTATGACCTTTAATTCCTGGGAATTTTTAATCTTTTATCCAATAGTTGCCCTTCTGTATTTCCTTCTTCCCAAGAAGGCGAAGTGGATAATGCTGCTTATTGCCAGCTATTATTTCTACGCCTTTTATCAGGCAGATCTTCTGTTTCTGATAGTTGGCACGACCTTCATTTCCTGGCTCGCATCAAATATAATAGCTAAAACGGAAAACAAAACAGTTCGTAAGATTTGGCTTGCAGTAACCCTGGTGGTCTGTCTTGGAGTCCTATTCTTCTACAAGTATTTTGACTTCCTTGCGGACTCGGTTGTCAGCATAATCAATCTTCTCGGTGGCGAGGCTCCGCCGGTTGTGCTTAATCTTATTCTTCCGGTTGGTATCTCCTTCTACACCTTCCAGACATTAAGCTATGTTATTGATGTATACCGTGGCGATGTCGAGACGGAAAAGAACTTCTTCTTCTACGCCCTCTTTGTTTCCTTCTTCCCACAGCTGGTTGCAGGCCCCATCGAGCGCCCGGACAATCTTATCCCCCAGCTAAAGAATCCAAAGAAGTTTAATTCGGAGGACGCAATAAAGGGCTCAAAGCATATGCTTGTCGGCTTCTTCAAGAAGATTTGCGTCGCCGATGTAATCTCGGTATATGTAAACGCTATCTACAATAGCCCCGAGGATGCAAACGGTTTAGGAGTCATCATCGCAACCGCCCTCTTTGCCGTACAGATTTACTGTGACTTCTCGGGCTACACCGATATTGCCATAGGATGCGCGCGGATGATGGGCATCAAGCTGATGAAGAACTTTGACCACCCCTACACCTCCACAACCATCAAGGAGTTTTGGGCGAGATGGCATATATCCCTGTCCTCCTGGTTCAAGGATTACCTCTACATACCCCTGGGCGGCAACCGCTGCTCCAAGGCGCGTCATCTTTTTAATGTGTTTGTGGTATTCACCGTATCGGGACTGTGGCACGGAGCAAACTGGACCTATGTTATCTGGGGAGCGCTTCACGGCTTCTATCAAATAGTTGGCAATCTTACCATCAAGCCGAGAAATGCTCTTGTAGCCAAGTGCGGCTTTGATCCCAAGCACCCTGCGGTTGTCTGGGTTCGCCGTGTGATAACCTTTGTTCTGGTCTGCTTCGCCTGGCTCTTCTTCCGCGCCAATACCCCCTCGGATGCCTTCCTCCTGGTCGGCAGACTCTTTACCGGATGGGAGAATGTCGGGGAGACCTTCAAGCTTATGGGGCTTACCCCCGTGGCAATTCTTTTGACCGTATTCTCAATTCTTACCCTGGTTATAATAGACAGGATGCTTACCT
>JAFTRB010000081.1 GCA_017462445.1 Clostridia bacterium | reverse complement strand
GAGTATCTTGGCTGGAACAGTAAAAATCTCCGATTTGTTCGTTGTACGATCGAGTCCGACCAGGGGCTATGCTACATCGATGACCTGACGCTCGAGGACTGCAAAATCTCCAACTCTCCGCTATCCTTTGAGTATTCAACCGTTGACGCCACCGTCGAGCTTGGCGAGGGTGTCAGGATCAAGAACCCCATCTCGGGGAGTATTACTGCACGCGGTGAGTGCGAGCTGATTCTGGAGCCGGAGAGAATAGACCCAACACGGACAAGCATAAGCTTTATAGGAGAGAAAGATGGATTTTGATAAGCCAAAGGATAGGACGGGTACTCTGTCTTATAAGTGGGATTGCTGCGAGGGCGCTTTGCCCATGTGGGTCGCTGATATGGATTTTGAGGCTCCGCGGGCGGTGGTTGAGGCTATAACGAAAAGGGCGTCACACGGCATATATGGCTATTCCTATGTGCCTGATGAGTTCTTCGAGGCAGTGAGCGGCTATTTTGCCCGCAGACACTCCTTTGCCATACCCACCGAGTGGATGATATACTCCTCGGGCATAGTTGCCGCCATTTCCTCGGCGGTCAGATGGCTGACCAGACCTAATGAAAATGTGCTTATCCAAGCGCCTGTTTACAATATTTTCTACAATTCAATAATTAATAACGGCAGAAGGGTATTAAGCTCGGATCTGGTCTATCGGGACGGCTGTTACAGCATTGATTTTGCCGACCTTGAAGCGAAGCTTGCCGATCCGCAGACCTCGCTGATGATTCTGTGCAATCCACATAACCCTGTGGGAAAAATCTGGTCCGGTGAGGAGCTTGCCAAAATCGGTGAGCTTGCGCACCGCTACGGAGTTATCGTTCTTTCGGACGAGATACACTGCGATCTGACTCTCCCGGGGCTAGAGTATACCCCCTTCGCATCTGTAAACGATACCTGCGCTGACATTGCCATTACCGCGGTTGCCGGCTCAAAGACCTTTAATATTGCAGGGCTTCAGTCAGCTGTCATTGCGGTAAAGGATCCTATTCTTCGCCATCGTGTTTGGCGAGGAATAAACACCGACGAGGTGGGAGAGCCAAATGCCTTTGCTATCCAGGGCTGCATCGCCGCCTTCAATCAGTGTGATGAATGGGTAGACGGCCTGAGAGCGTACCTTGCCGAAAACAGGCGAGTGGCGGAGGAGTACATCAGGGAGAACATACCCATGCTTTCCCCTGTCAGTGCCGAGGCAACCTACCTTCTTTGGGTAGATGTCAGCAGCGTTTGCTCCGACTCGGTCAAGCTTGTCTGTCATCTTGTCAAAAGCGCGGGACTGTTCGTCAGCGATGGGGCGGAATACGGTGAATGCGGCAGAGGCTTTATCCGTATAAATTTAGGCACAAGGCGCGCGCTGGTGTTGGAGGGAATGGAGCGACTTAAAAAAGGAATTGAAGCATTTTTTGGCTGAAACCAGACCACTGTGGGGCGGGGAATATCCCGCCCTTTTTATTTTGCTTCAGCCTGTTCATGAAAATCGGCTGTTATTTGCAATCCGTTTTTTGCCGAGCAATGTCTCGACAGGTGAAAATCACGGAAAAATGCACACAAAAATCGACAGAAAAACGATGGCAGAAGCGTGCGTGGAATATGAGGAGCGAGACGAAGCGGCGAGTCTGAGGGCCTCGGTCAGAGGGCGTTCCAATTCTGTCTGTTTATGCAATATTTACAAATCTGAAAAGGCCGGTTCTGTGGCTGAAGTGAGAATATCGGGATGGGGAAGCTGTGAGCTGCCGGTGCGGTATTATCGGAATGAATAATAATTAATGAAGAGAACAGACTTCCGAACCCGATGGGCGCATGGCTATGGCAGAAAAAGAGAGTGTAAGCACAGGGGCTTTTGTTCTGATTTCAGGGGCTTTTTTCTTGATAATGGAAAATAATGGATAAAAATTGTAATAAAAACCAATTGTGAGATAATTTAGGGCAGAAAAAATATTTTCGTACAAAATGCCCAAAATAATTGGAAAAAATAGCGAAAATAAATTTGCAAACCCTCTTGACATTTGAAAAACGAACTGCTATAATATAAAATTGCATTAAAATCGCGTTATTATGGGGATATTTTGCCCTTTTTTACGGGCGCCACCGCAAAAATTGACAAAATACTACATAATTCCGTTGTCCGGGAAGGCAAAACCAAGGGCTGAAAAATAAATTTTTTTGAATGCTCCGAGGGGACTGCTGAATTTTATAAAAATAAAAAAATTTTCGGACGTAAAACAGTTATTTCCTTTGCGAAGTGCAAAAATTCAGGAAATGGAGTGATTCTATTTATGACGCTTAGACCCCAGACTCTTGGCAGCAATGTCCGTATGAGCTTCTCAAAAATTGAAGCTGCGACCGAGATGCCTAACCTTATCGAGGTACAGAAGGACTCGTATGATTGGTTCTTGAAAGAGGGCTTGGCAGAGGTGCTTAAGGATGTATCTCCGATAGTTGACTTCACCGGAAATCTTTCTATCGAGTTCACCGACTACACCCTTGACCCCACCCCCAGATATTCGGTAGAGGAGTGCAAGGACAGATCTGTAACCTACGATGCCCACATGAAGGTTGGTGTCAGACTTGTAAACAAGGAGACAGGCGAGATTAAGACCGCGCAGATATTCCTGGGCGATTTCCCGCTTATGACCGATAACGGCACCTTCGTTATCAACGGCGCAGAGCGTGTTATTGTTTCTCAGCTTATCCGCTCTCCCGGTATGTACTATGTTGAGAAGGTCGACAAGGCTGGAAAGCATCTTATCGAGGCGCAGGTTATTCCTTACAGAGGCGCTTGGCTCGAGTACGAGACCGACTCCGCGGGCGTGTTCTATGTCAAGATAGACAAGAACCGTAAGATTCCCGTTACCGTGCTTATCAGGGCTCTTTGCGATAGCGGCAAGGATACAGACGAGGCTCTCTTCGAGATGTATGGCGACGAGGATGTGCTTCGTATAACAATGGCGAAGGATGAGTGCCGCACCCTGGCAGAGGAGAGCAACTCCAGCCAGCGCGACGAGGCGCTCAAGGAAATATACAAGAAGATCAGACCCGGCGAGCCTCCAATCGTCGAGAGTGCAGAGATTCTTATGCACAATCTCTTCTTCGACCCCAAAAAGTACGACCTTGGCGCGGTCGGTAGATATAAGTTCAATAAGAAGGTTGCGCTTGCGGCGAGAATTCGCGGCTTCGTTCTTGCGGAGGATGTGGTTAATCCCGTAACCGGCGAGATCGTTGCCGAGGCAGGTCAGTCCATCGATAAGGAACTTGCCGAGAGGATTGAAAACAGCCTTGTAAACTCGGTTGTAATCAATATCGAGTCCGGTAGAGCGATTAAGGTGTTCGGCAACGATACCGTTCTTCCCGAGGCCTATCTTGGCTTCGATCTTGTTGACTGTGGCGTTCGCGCCGGCGAGAAGGTAAGATTCTCGGTAATCAAGGAGATCGTAGATGCTGCAGACAGCGAGGGCCTTGACGGCGAGGCGAGAGTCTCCTTCATCAAGAAGAGCGTAGTCGAGAGATTTGACGAGCTTTGCCCCAAGCATATCACCAAGGAGGATATTCTTGCCTCCATCAACTATATGATAGCACTGTCCCACGGCGTGGGCGTTGCCGATGATATCGACCACCTGGGCAACCGTAGACTTCGCTGCGTAGGCGAGCTTCTTCAGCAGCAGATGAGAATCGGTATGATCAGGATGGACAAGAACATTCGCGAGAGAATGTCCACCCACGATAGCGAGGACCTGCGCATCGAGGCGCTTATAAACACCCGCCCTGTCGCAACCGCTATCCGCGAGTTCTTCGGCTCCTCCCCTCTGTCCCAGTTTATGGACCAGTCCAACCCCCTGGCAGAGCTTACTCACAAGAGAAGGCTTTCTGCTCTCGGTCCCGGCGGTCTGTCCCGTGACAGAGCCTCCTTTGAGGTCCGTGATGTACACTACACCCACTACGGCAGAATTTGTCCTGTCGAGACTCCCGAGGGTCCCAACATCGGTCTTATCTCCTATCTTGCCTCCTATGCCAAGATCAGCGAGTACGGCTTCCTTAAGGCTCCCTACAGAATTGTTGAGAACGGCCGCGTAACCGACAAGGTCGTATACCTCACCGCAGACGAGGAGGACAACAACATCGTAGCTCAGGCAAACGAGATGCTTGACGAGAACGGCAACTTCGTAAACAAGAAGGTTATCGCAAGATTGAGGACCGAGTTCATCGAGGTTTCTCCCGAGCAAGTTGACCTGATGGATGCTT
>JAFTRB010000080.1 GCA_017462445.1 Clostridia bacterium | reverse complement strand
GTCACTCTGCCGAAAAGCTCCTGATAGTCGGCAAGGTGGTTAGCCTTGAGAACGGCGTATGCCTCCTCAACGCTCTTGCCATTAGTCTGGTTGGTGATTGCGGTAAGCTGTCCCTCAATCTTCGCCTTTGTCTCGGCATAGCCTGTTTGGAACATAGGCTTTGCGGTATCAGACGAGGTGAAGGTCTCGCTGGAGAGAACATAGTCCGTGCCGAAGGTAACAACGATGTAAGCCGAGGTTGCGCCATCGACAACTATTGTTCCGTCCTGGTCATTGTAGACCGTGCCGTCACGGTCGGTCCAGGTGTGGGTCGTGGTGGAGGCGGTTACTGTACCGCCCTCGGTATATACGCGATAAAGACCGACAAAATCAATATCGTAGTAGGTCATAAGACCTGCCATCTCGATACAGCCCACGCCGTCCTCGACCGAGGAGGTAACAGTACCCGTCTTGGCGGATTTTCTCCTCGTGGTGTTGCCTGCGGCGATGTCCTCTGCATCCTTGTAGGAGTAGGACTGCTCCCAGGGAATGGTGGGACGAAGGGTAAAATCAAGAGCGCCCGTCTCGGATGCGTCGAGCTTGATCACAAGGGCGTTATCGGGGTAGGAGATGAAATACTCTCTCGAATAATCAACGCCACCGAAGGTATAATCTACGGTGGATATAGCAGTGTTAAGATCGAGTGCGCGGCTGTAGTTTGTTACCTCCGAGTTGGTATGTCCGAAATCTATGTAGGTCTCGGAGAAGGAGTTAAGACCGCCGTAGCAGTTCCAGGAGCCACCGGGATGAACAAGAGTCTTCTCGGTTATCTGGAGACGTTCTGTCTCGGTTCTGCCGAAGATGTTGACGCCCGAGTAGCCGTTACCGATAGGTATAGACCAACGCTCCCAGTCATCGTTTACATTCGCGGCAATCAGGTTTGAGCCTGAGCCCGGCGCCATTTCTAAATTTTCAAAGGCTGTGTCTATTCCGTGGGAAGCCTCCTCATCGTAGTAGAGGTGCAACGGAACTTCATTTTGTGGAATAATCACGCTGTTTGGATCCTCCTGTGCAAAGCTCATTACAGGCAAGGCTACGGACAGGCATCCGAATAGCAATGCGAGAACGAGAGTTAATGATATAATCTTGTTTTTCATATAGACGCTCCTAAAAATATTTATATATCTGTATTCTATCATAACGCCTACCGCATTTCAATGAATTTTATCTATAATAAAGAATTTTCGGCGTTTTTCATAACAAGCCTTATACAATATATACAAATCAATGATGTTGAGCCACCACTCTTCCCTGCCCCCCAAAAAAGTAAAAGGGTAGATAAAAGACATGTGTCCTATCTACCCTTAAAAATTCGGTTATGCGGCCCTAATCCCTCTCGGGATTAGCTTACCACTCGCCGTCTGTGCCTATTCCAATCTCGGGAAGTCCCCAGGACTGCTTGACAACATCGTCGGCGGACAAGGCAATTATGCCTATGTCGGGTGTTGAATATTCCTTTTTCATATTGCCTTCTCCTTTTTAGTTATAGTTTTCTGCTGCAACGCTGTACAGCTTAAGCGCGGTAACAAGGTTAACGAGGTTTTCGTTTGCGCTTGTGTTAAGAATGGTTGCAACATAGCACATTGCGCTGAGCTTGACTGTAATCTCGCTTCCATCCCTCAGGCACTTAACGGTCAGGGTGTAGTAATCGTTCAGGAAGCCGGCCGGTATACCGTTGATTACTGCCTCGCCTCTTCCCTCGCGCATTGTCAGCTCCAATTCGCTTGTATTTCCCGACGGAGTGATCAGAGTCAACGCGTAATCGCCGACGCTGTATCCGTCATCTATGTCGAGGTATAACTTTGCGCACACCTCGCTCTCCAGAGAAAGCTTCCAAGTGGAAAGAGCCGCGCCGCTTGCCTTGCCGCTTATGCTTATTTGGGAATTCTCGGTTACATCGCCAAGCTCGATGAGGTCGGATGCAAGATTGTCCGTGTTGTAGCCAAAATACTGCTGTGCATAAGCTCCATAGGTGAGCATTGCGTTAAGAAGATTGTTGATGCCGGGATTTGCCGTCTCATAGGAGGGGTCTGCCAGGATATTTTCAGCATAATCCTTCACAGATTGCTCGATATACGCTCCGGCATTCTCTCCGTTAAGTACAAGACGCATCTTAACTCTGTCGGTCATCTGTGCTGCGGCCATATTTAGAGAAAGCACAAGTCTGCCGGCAGAATCTCTCGGGAGGGTGGAAAGCATAATTTTCTCCGTCTCTCCGCTTGCATACTCAATATATACAAAGGCATCGGTGAAGCTATCAAGGGCAGTGCTTGAAATATCTCCGTAGAAGTTGAAGCCGATATCACCGTTAAGGCTCAAATTATAACTGTTGAAGTCACCGTATTCCTCGGTCACGGGAACACCCTCGGCGAGCTTATTCTTTGCCGCCTCGACCTCGGCAACATAGCTATCAATATCCGCCTGCCTTGCCTCGGTGTCCATAAGCAGGGCCTTACGCTCCTTAAGCTTCAGCTCCTTGATAGGATCAAGTCCGAACTCAAAGGAGGTGTCCATATCCTCTATCGCCTTGTAAGCATCAAGGAGAGCTGTGCGGTCGGTGGTGACGGACAGGCCCGTGGTACATGTTACCTCATAGATAGAGGCGCTGGTTCCTGCCTGAGTGTTGCAGAAGGTTATTCTTATTCCGTCGGTCTCTACGCCATAGAGCTTGAAGGCTGTGTAATTTGACTCAAAGCTCAAGGGCTGGTCCTTTACAACAGGCACCCAAATGCCGTTGCTGTAAATCTCAACCGTTGTCTTGTCACTCCTTGTCGCAGTATCGTTACTATTTCTAAAATCATAGATACGAAGTGTGTAAAGAGAGGTAGGCTTATCAAGCATGACCGTCAGGGAATACGGCTTTGCTCCCTGGTCGGAAACTGCGAATCTTGTGCCAAGATTGCCGTCGAAGGCTGCCGTAACATCGGGCAGGCTTGTATGCATGGTTGCATTATTTACAAATATGTTGTCCTTCGGGGTGTTGAGAAGAACATTGCTGTTTTCATCCTCAAGTTTCTGCTCGGGAGGAAGAATATAGCCTGTGCAGGTTATCTCATAAATCTGCGTGCAATCGCCGCCGTCAAAGGAGCCACTAGAGAGGATTCTTACCTTCTCTGCCTTGGCACCTCCAAGGTCAAAGCTCTCGGTTTTAACGCCCTCGGTGTGAATGTGGGAAAGAACTGTAACCCACTCGCCATCCTGCCAAGCCTGTACGGTGAAGTCCTTACCGCATCTCTTGACGTTGTAGGGGTTGAAGGAGACATTCATCTGTCCAAGCTCGACAAGCGCGCCGCCAAAGTCAAGAATACCGTCGGTTATAGCATTTCCGGAGGTGGAGAAGCGGTTGCTATCGTTGTTTGACACACCATCGGTAATTTTATCATAGGTGTTGGGAGACCAGATTGTACCAGCAGTGGGACCCTTTTCAAAGACATAGCCCTCAAAGAGATTATTGCTCCACTCCTTGTCTATAGCCAGAAGGCTTCCGCTACAATAGATTTCCTCAATAGTAATGCAGTCTCCCGCAAGGAGGTCGCCATAGGTGGTGGGATAAACGCCAGGAACATAAAGACGAACCTTCTCCGCAGCGATACCGCCAAGCTCGTATGTAACCTCCTCCTGATATGCTCTGTCGTAGGTTACATTAAGAGCATCTGTCCATACTCCGTTTGCAAAGGTCTGTATTACAAGTCCTGTGCCGGAGCGCGCCTGCAGATAGGAGCCGTAATCTATCGTAAGGGTTTCAAGATAAGCAATGCCCGGGAAGGCAAGCGTTCCGTCAATAAAGGAATTCTTTCCGCTGGAATTAAGACGGTTGCCCGAGCCGGAAATGCCATCGGTCGCTCTGTCATAGGTATGGGGAGACCAAATAACCGCCTCTGCCTCGGGTGTGGGAACAAACTGATTGCCAAGGAACAGGTTGTCGCTGTATACGGGAATATTCACATCAGTGTCAATATAGCCGTCTATTTCAATCTCGCGGATATCGAAGTTTCCGCTGGACTTGGGAGGCATATAGATACGAACCGCCTGGGCCTTGACGCCGCCAAGGTCAAACTCGATCCATTGACTCTCGGCAGTATCTCCCGGCCTTACGCCAACCTCGCGATAGTTTGCAATAGTGGCGGTATAGGGGGTAACATCATAAAGCTGTGTCCACTCGCCATCGTTACAAACCTCGATGACATAGCGAGGGCCAACCGAGCTGTAGTCGGTGTATTTATCCGCTCTTGTATCATAGATACGAAGCTTGCCGAGGTATGCGTTTCCGCCAAGCTTTACCGTTCCGTCAAACTGCATATCGGTCTGGTTCCACCAGGTGTACCAGGTATCAGCTCCCGTTGATGCAGAGCGGTTGCCATCGGTCAGCACCGAAGGGCCTTTGCTTGCGGGGTTCATATGCTTCAAGGAGGCATCGGTGAGAATTATATCCTTGCCCAGAATAAGATTGTTGCTGTAAGACTTTGTATCGGGAATCTGTATGCCCGAGCATTCAATCTCATAGATAGAAATGGACTTACCGCTCATCGTGTTGGGAATGCTTACGCGAATAGCCTGCGCCATAACGCCGGACAGATCTATCGACACATATCTTACTCCGGAGGCATTTTTTGTTCTTAGCCCCACTATTTCGGCATTGGAGGTATAATTCTTAACCGTTTTCCATTCACCGTCATAGAACACCTCTACGGTAAGCGCTGTGCCGAGATAGTCGGCAGCGGTATCCGACGGGCCAAAGTCGAAGATGCGAAGCTCGCCAAGGAGGAAGCTGCCTCTGAGAGCCGCCGTTGCATTGAAAATCATATTTGCGGCGGTGGAGGTAGAGAACCTTCCTGTTGTATTATTGAAGCTTCCATCGGTAAGGGTGGGATAGCCGTATGCCGTGGTGTGTATCATACTGTTGGCATAGGGCGTGGGGTCAAACTTAATATTTCCAAGAATGTTGGAGGGCTGATAATCAAGAATGTTGATCTCGCCTTGCGTGCTTATCGAGACGGGTGTTATCTCGCTTTCCTCGCCGAAGAGCGAAACGACAGACGCGCCATACTCCACCTTGGAGCTATATTCATCAAGAATGATAATGGGATAGGTGCCCTCCTCAAGAAGAGTCCACTCGGCGGAGGAATTCGCTCTTGAATAAAGCTTGAATTTATTTGCGTAGTCATTGGACTTAATAGCTACCTGGAGCTTTTCGTCTACCACGCTTGCCACAGCATCCTCGACAGATGCCGAGACATCATCGGGATTGCGATATGCAAGGGCTCTGTCGCTCTCATTGCCGTTTGCGTCAAGAACGGTAACGGCAAAGGTCAGCCTGTCATTGGCAAGAGCATCAGGCTTGTATACAAACTCTGTGTCGGCTGTTCTGCCAAGGTAGGTGTAGGTGGGAGAGGAATTCCTTGCCACATATACATTGTAATAAAGGGCGTCGGGAGAAGCATTCCAGGTGAGGGTGGTGTCGGAGAGGAACTCGCCCTCTGCCGTCAAGCCCTCGACCTTGTCGGGAGCTACCCGCTTTTCAAAGCCCGTGATTATATAGGTCTCACCCGCCTTGGTATCGAAGGTTATTACTCCGTCCTTTGCGGTATAATCGACAACCTCGCCGCTTGCCTTTCTTACTATTGCCTCGGTTATTCCGTCATACTTGACAGATACACTGCCTCCCATTTTTGACAGAAGGTTTACCGAGGTTGCAACACCGTCAGCCCATTTTGCCGAGACCTCAAAGCCGCCGCGCGCTACAAGGCCGGTATACTGTCCGCTCGCCCAGGCGGAGGGGATTGCGGCAAGAGGCTCAATATAGCCTGCGTGGCTTTGGAGAAGCATCTCGCTGATGCCGGCTGTACCACCCAGGTTTCCGTCGATCTGGAAGGGGGGATGGAGATCCCAGAGGTTGGTGGCGGTGTTGACCTTAAGAAGCTGCTCCAGAAGGTCATAGGCGCGCTCGCCATCCTGTACTCTTGCCCAGAGGTTAAGCCTGTGAGCTACGCCCCAGCCCGTTGCGTTATCTCCGCGCTCGGTGAGGGTGTACCTTGCCGCATCAAGCCAGGCGGGTGTTGTTCCGTTTATCAGGTTGCCGGGATAAAGGCCGACAAGCTGGGATATATGTCTGTGAGTATACTCGCCAAGGTCGCCGTACTTCTCCTCCTCGCGGAACTCCTTTACCTGTCCGGAGAGTCCTACAACGATGGGGTCATACTTGTCTATCTGAGCGAGAACCGTCTTGAATATGTCGTAATCTTCGCTACCCGTATCCTCAAAATCGATGCCAAGCTCCTTGGCGGCAAGAAGAAGATTGTAGTTGTTCTGATATGCAAAGGACTGGGCATAGGTAGTACCTGTTGTGTAATACCAAACGCCATTTACATACTGCTCGGGGGAGTCGGTGTAAATTGCAAGATAGTTGCCGTCCTTGTCCTCCTTTACCATCTTGGTAATAAAGCGCGCTGCGGATACAAGAACAGGATAAACCACCTGCTCCAGCACATCACTGTCCTGAGTGTACATAAAATATTCCCAGAATAGCTGTGTTGTGAAGCCGAGGTTTCCGATGGACTCGGAGCCGTAAACAGCGTTGGGATAGCCGCCTGTTGCTATGGACCAGCCGTTGCCGCCATCCTGACCGAGTACCGAGGGGTTATATTGCTGGATAATAGAGGTTGCTCCCTTCTCCGCCTTTTCCATATAGGCTGCATTGTAGTCAGCATAGGCAAGGAAGGTCTCTGCCAGGTTGGTGGAGAAGGCGGGCCAATAGTTCATCTGTACATTGATGTTATGCCAATAGCCGCTTGACCAGGGGGCGTTATTGTATCTATTCCAGGTTCCCTGCAGGTTGGCAGGAAGCGCGCCCTCGCGGGAGGAGGCGATAAGTAAATATCTGCCATACTGGAAATAGAGTGCCTCAAGATACTGACTGCCGCTGCCCGCCTTGTATTCCGCGAGAAGCTCGTCGGTCGTCTTGGCGAAGTCCGCCTCATTGAAATCAAGGGAGAGTGTTACTCTGCCAAAAAGCTCCCGATAGTCGGCTAAGTGGCGCGCCTTGATTATCTCATAGCCCTCGGACAGGCTTTTGCCCTCCTTCTGTCCTTCAAGGGCAGCCATATATCCCTCAACCTTCGCCCTTGCATCCTCGACGGTGGTGGAGAAGGTGGGCTTGCTTGTGTCAGCCGCGGTAAAGGTTTCGCTTGTCAGCTCGTAATCTGTGCCAAGAGTGACATAGATATAAGCCTCGGTAGCGCCCGACACGGTTATAGTTCCGTCGGTGTCACCGTCCGCATTGACACAGGTGGTGGCGGTAATTGCGCCATCCGTGGTATAAACCCTATACAGCCCGTAGAAGTCAATGTCGAAATACTCCATCTTACCGGAGAGAACTATCTCGCCAACGCCGCCCTCAACAGAGGAGGTAACGGTTCCCTCCTTGCCGCCGCGGTCGCCCACGACCGCCATATATTCCTGCTCGTAGGGAACGGTGGGGCGAAGGACAAAGCTGAGCGCTCCCTCGGAGGAGGCGGTCAGCCTTATGACAAGAGCATTGTCGGGATAGGATGTGAAATATTCCCTCTCATAGGTCACGCCGCCATATACATAGCTGACCGTTGACAGGGCTGTTGCGATGTCCAGCTTCCTCGAATAATTTGACACGGCATCGCTCTTGTGACCAAAATCAATGTAGGTCTCGGAGAAATTGTTAAGGCCGTCACAGGGCAGCTTGGAGTCATTGTTTATCCGATACGGATTAGCGAGAGTCTTATCTGTTAATTGAATGCGCTCGCTCTCGGTTCTGCCGAAGAGGTTAGCGCCAAAGTAACCGTTGCCCACGGGGATAGACCAGCGCTCCCAGTCATCGTTCAGGTTCGTCTCTATCCACTGGCCACCGGAGCCACTGGAGGCGCTCATATCATCAAAGCCCTGGCTCACGCCGTGGGACGCCTCCTCATCATAATAGAGGTGCAGTGGAATATCCTCGCCTGCAATCAACTCGCCCTCGGCAGATGTGACAACCGCCATCACCGGTAAAATGCCGGAAACAGAGGCAAACAGCATTGCCAGAGCAAGACATAAAGAAACAATTCTTTTTTTCATAGCTTCATCTCCTAATATAGTTCATTAAAAATAAATCTAGTGTATAATGATAAATATATACTATTAATTTTAATGAGATTTTAGCAAATGAATATTTTGTTTTCAATGTAATAATATACAAAACTTAGTGTATTTTTGTTCAAAGCAAAATAGTTCTGTGTAATTGTTACAACAAAAAAACGCATTTATGGCAATGTTGCACAAAACGAGGTTCAAGTGATGTTCTTTTTGGGAGGGAGGCTTTAGGAGATCCTTCGACTGCACTCCGTTCCGCTCAGGATGACACGGCTGGGCTTGCTCTCTTCAGCCTTCTCCAGCGGGTAGCGAAGCGGCAGAACGGTAGTGAATTGCATTAATAATGCAAGAGCCGTTCTGTGCCCGAGCCGCAGCGAGACAGGGGGACCGCAGAGCGGTGGATGAGGTGTTATTTGAAGTAAGGATAAAAGACAAAGCATATTGAGCGCAAAGCTTCGGCAGACACCTCATCCGTCACTCGCAGGCTCGTGCCACCTTCCCCTCGAGGGGAAGGCTTTAAAAGTTGATTGACTTTGGTGTGGCTGGGCTTGCTCTGTGGATTATCCCACACGGACCGTCGGGACGCCGGTCCCTACAATGGAAGGCTTGCTTAGGGGGGGCTGGGCTTGCAGAGAGGGTACACGGCTTTTCGCGCTCTCCTTCCGTCACTCGCAGGCTCGTGCCACCTCCCTCCCGGAGGGAGGCATTGCAGTGTGGCTTGCCTTTGGTGGGCTGGGCTTGCAGAGAGGGGACAGGGCTTTTCGCTGGATCCTTCAAAGATGGTTGCGGTAGCAGCTATCTTTACCCTCCCGGAGGGAGGCTTGGGCTATGGCTTTCCCCTCGGGGGGCTGGGCTTTCAAGTAATTCGTAAAGCGGCGCAACCTAAACTTTGTTAAGAAATATATTTACTTTGTATATTGTAATTCTGTGGCGGGATTGCTATAATAGGGGTGAGAGTCGGGGGCGCTGCGCCTTGGCTTTGGCGGTCCCGGGCGTTCGCCCTCGGGCCTTGCGCGTTCGCCGCCACAGCTACCGACTCGATAATAAAAAATGCGAGGTGTATTATGTCAAGCTACAAGAGAAGAGCAACCGTCGGCGATACCGAGTGGTTCGTTAATGACAGGTTTGGAATGTTTATCCACTTCGGTCTTTATGCTCTGCCCGCAAGGCACGAATGGATAAAGAGCAATGAGCGTATTCGCGAGGATGTCTACCAGCGCTATTTTGAGCGCTTTGACCCCGATCTTTTTGATGCACGCGAGTGGGCAAAAAATGCTAAGGCCGCAGGAATGAAGTATGCGGTGCTTACCACCAAGCATCACGAGGGCTTCTGCCTCTTTGATACCAAGTACACCGACTACAATATTATGAACACACCCTTTGGCAGGGATCTGGTTCGTGAATATGTGGAGGCGTTCCGCGCCGAGGGGCTGAAGGTTGGCTTCTACTATTCTCTTATCGACTGGCATCACCCCGATTTCACTCTTGACGGAATTCACCCAAGGCGTGATGATTCCGATCCTGCCGAGTTCAACAAGGGCAGAGATATGCGCAGATATGCTGAATATATGCGCAACCAGGTTACGGAGCTTCTGACAAACTATGGAAAGATCGATATCCTTTGGTTTGATTTCTCCTATCCCAACAACACCTACAAGGGAATGCCCGGCAAGGGCAAGGATGACTGGGAGGCAGAGAAGCTTATTGCGCTTGTGCGCTCGCTCCAGCCCCATATTATAATTGACAACCGCACAGGCGTGGAGGGAGATATACGCACACCCGAGCAGTATCAGGTAACAGAGTGGCCTCGCCATCCCGAGACGGGCGAGCTTGTGACCTGGGAGGCCTGCCAGACCTTCTCCGGCTCCTGGGGCTATCATAGGGACGAAACAACCTGGAAGTCACCCGATATGCTTATCCGTATGCTGATAACAACGGTTGCCTTTGGCGGAAACCTGCTTATGAATGTCGGCCCTACCGCCCGCGGCTGCTTTGATAAAAGAGCCGATAACGCTCTTGGAGTTTTCGGTGAGTGGATGCATTACAACGGTCGCTCCATCTACGGCTGTACGATGGCAGAGCCGGAGCTTTTGCCAACCTGTCCCTTCGGCTGCCACTATACCCAGAGCGATGACGGCACCCGTCTTTATATACACATCTTCGACTACCCCTACCAGTTCCTCGAGGTAAAGGGCCTGGCGGGCAAGGTCGCCTATGCTCAGTTCCTTCACGATGGCTCGGAGATTTGCTTCACCGAGGGTAAGACCACCCACTTCTCGGAGGGGCAGTCTGCCGGCAAGGAGATGGTATTCTTCAAAATACCCTTCGTTAAGCCTGATGTGGTCGTGCCGGTTATAGAGGTATTTCTTAAGTAATTAAAAGACTTCTTAAGAATTCATCTAAAATATATTGATTAACCCAACACGGGGCTACCCGTGTTGGGTTTTTGCTTTGTTTTGTGTCCGTAATTTGCTCCTCGGCAAAGTGAGTTGTTGTAGAAATGCTCTCGACCTGTCATCCTGAGCGAAGCGTAGCGCAGTCGAAGGATCTATTCCACAGGCTCCATCCGGGAGGTAGAGAAGCGACCTGAGAGTGTTAGAAAACAGTTGATAACTGTTTTCCCTCGAAGGTGACCGAGCCGCAGCGAGAAAGCTCCCGACGGAGTCGGGTGAGGGAGAGTGCGTGCGGCTGGGGGCTTGCTCTGTTGGGGCAAGGCTTGGGGATATGGCTTTCTTTTATTGAACAAGGCTTGCAGAGAGGGGGCAGCACTTTTCGCGCTCTCCTTCCGTCACTCGCAGGCTCGTGCCACCTCCCTCCCGGAGGGAGGCATGGG
>JAFTRB010000010.1 GCA_017462445.1 Clostridia bacterium | reverse complement strand
GGGAACATCCTTGCCACACTTAGGGCAGACGGTGATGAATTTATATCCGCATACCATGCAGAACTTGTAGCCGGCAGGAACATCCTTGCCGCATCCGGGGCAGGTAACGCTGCCGCCCTGCGCTACGGGCATCTTTTCGCCACAGGAGAAGCAGAACTTTGCATCCTTTGGCAGGGTTGCCTGGCACTTGGGACAGGTCACGGTCTCTGCCTGGGGGGCAGGCTCGTTATTTCCGATGCCCTGGAACATATTGCCCATCTGGGAGGAGATATTGCCTGCTGCGGCAATACCAACGCCAAGCCCTACAAGGTCGCCGACCATACCGCCACCGGCACCGCCGCCGTTAGCGCCCATATTGCCGATGCCCTCTGCATACGCCTTCTGTACCTCGGCGGCAAGAACATCTCTCTGGTTGTAGCCCTTGGCAGCCATAACCTCGGCCTCAGCAAAGCCTGCCATCTTTGCAGCCTGCGCCTCTGCCTGAGCGGCAATAAGCTCGCGCTCTGCCTCGCGCCTTGCAATCTCGGTCTGTGTGGTCTGTGCCTCCATCTCAGCGACTCTCTGCGCTGCGATAACCTGAGCCTCGGCATCCGCCTTCGCAGACTTAACAAGCGCCTCTGCCTGGATAACCCTGGTCTGAAGAGCGATGGTATGAAGCTCGCGCAGACGGCGGAGGTTGGGATCGTTCTCGGGAAGAACAACATTGGTTACATAGAATTCGGGAATAGTAAGACCGTAGTCCTCAAAGCCGGGGAGAATGCTCTTTCTCAGCACATCGGACAGGAGCGCAATATTCTCGTCAATCTCAAGGATATCGATTGCGTTCTGCTTGATAACGGTGGGCAGATTGGTCTTTACCGCATTGGAAATAAGGGGACGGAAGCTGTTCTGTATAGACTTGGTAAAGCCTGCTCCGTTGTCACCCCAGGCAATTCCGTTCATTGTGCCGACAAGCTTAACGAGAAGCTTCCTTGAGTCGCTAACGGCGAGATTTAATTCGCCCGATGCGCCAAGCTCAAGGGGAATACCCATTGTGGGCTCGATGAATCTGACCTTGCTGTCTGTGCCCCACTTGATAGCCATCTGCACGGTCTTGTTAATGAAATAGACCTCGCAGTGGAAGGGAGTCTTGCCATCGGTAATCTTACTGAAAGCCTTACCGATGAGAGGGATGTTCTGGGTAGTAAGAGTATGGCGGCCGGGACCAAAGAGGTCGAGAGCCTCTCCGTTCATAAAGAAGATGGCCTCCTGAGACTCGTGTACTATCAACTGTGTTGTTGTGTTAAAATCCTCGCAGGGATGCTTCCATATGAAGGTGCTATTGTCACCCTCATACTTGATGACCTGTGCTATTGCCATAGGAACCTCCTGAAAAAATAGTTTTTATATAATTATAAATTAAATGCGCCTGTATGTCAAGGGCATAAGGAAAGCTTGTCAAAAAAAATCAATAATGCTACAAAAGCAAGGAGATTTGCAAGTCATAATCGGGAGGAAGTGAGCATAGTATGTAACAAAAAAGGAAATTGGAGGATTTATGGAGACAGATAAGGAATTTTTGAAGGAAAGGTATATACCGGCCGTCATCAGCGAGAGCAGTGGGGAATACACTCTCCCGGACTACAACACAGATGTAAAAAGACTCCTGTCGATCAATGCACGCGCCGTACCTTCGAGCAGCTTTATGGACGGAGAGACGCTTGAATGCGTCGGCGTAGTAGCCTACGATATCATCTACCTCGACAGCGAAAACAACCTGACTCACTGCGAGTTTACCACCGATTATGAGCTGCGCGTTAAGTGCAACAGCGAGAGCTATCAGGATGCAAGGGTCGGGACCCGTGTGAAAAATTACAGTGTAAGACCGCTTGGACCCCGTCGCTTCAGCGCAAAGTGCGTGCTTGACAGCGCAATCTACATAACCGAGCGCGAGCGCATTGCCATAGAGGGAGATGCCTTTACCGACGGAGAGCCGGAGGTATCCACAGCCATGGCACAGGCTGCCACGGCATACTACTCTGAAAGACAGGAGAGGGAATATGCCGAAACACTTATAAGCTTGGAGGGGGTAATTGCAGATGATGTAGATGTCCTTGCGCTATCCTCCTCCATCCGTTTGAATAATATCGCGCCTGTCGAGGGCGGGGTGGAATATCAGGGAGAACTGGAGGCGACCGCCCTGCTTGTAATTGGCGACGAGCTTCCAACTCACCGTTCAGTCATCATTCCCATATCGGGTATGCTACCCATTGAGGATATGGAGGAGGGTATGGATGCGGCAGTAGATGTTTGCGTAACATCTCTCCGTTCATCAATCAACCCCACAGAGGTCGGTGTAGATATCACCGTCTCGGCTATAACCGAGGCAACTGCTACCGCGAGAGGAAACGAGAGCGTACGGCTTATAACCGATTGCTATCTTAAGGAGTGCGGTATCGAAAATCAGTATACGAATGTCGATTTTTGCGCCCATCTCGGCACGAAAAGAGAAAATATAGGCCTGGAGATGGAGTTTGACCGCAAGGATGTGGGCGCAGAGTCGCTTCGCAATATAATCCACAGCTTTGCTGTTTGCTCCTTGGATGAGTCTGCCGTTGATGCTGACGGCGTCACGCTAAAGGGAAATTTGCGGCTTAGTGTGATGGCGTGTGAAATTAACGATGACGGAATGCCTGCATATGTGGGACTGAAGATTGATGTTCCGTTCAGTGAAAAAGTAAAGCATAGTTGTCAGAATGCGACAAATGCCATATGTGAAATGCAGGTTATCTCCTGTGACCTGAGTCTTGATGGGGAAAAGCTGTATATCTGCGCCACAATAGGCTGCTCTACTGTTCTCCTTGGCAACAGCACGCACCGCATTGTTACATCCTCGGTAAAGGCGGAGGAATGCACCGCCCCTCTTGGTTCGGATATCGTTATCTACTATCCGGAAGAGGGCGAGAGCCTTTTTGAGGTTGCCAGGCTTTTCCGAACATCACTTCTTAAGCTTGCCTCGGATAACTCGCTCAGCGAGTCCGCCTTCCGTTCCCCCTCGTCGTCCTCCTCGCTCAGCGGAGTTCGCAAGCTGATAATTAAATAATTAAATAAAAAATGCGATGGCATCTGCCATCGCATTTTTTAACGCGCGCAATGTTAGCTTTGCTCCAACCAATTCTTGCCGCTTGTGATATCTGCGGGTAGCGGAACCGATAAGGGGATAACATTCAGCATCTCGCTAGCTACCAGCTCCTTGCATCTTTCTACCTGGTCGTCTCTGACCTCGATTATTATTTCATCGTGGACCTGCATAACAAGCCTTGCGTCAAGCCCCTCTGCCTTAAGCCTGTTAAAGACATTTATCATCGCCAGCTTCATTATATCGGCGGCAGAGCCTTGAATGGGTGCGTTCATCGCAACCCTCTTTCCAAAGGCGCGTACAGGCGCCTGGGTTGCCTTAAGCTCGGGGATATATCTTCTTCTGCCGAGTATTGTGGTTGTATATCCGTTTGCCTCAGCCTCCTTGACGACTTCTTCAAGATACCTGTCTATGCCGAGATAGTTCAAAAGGAAACTTTTTATATATTTGCTTGCCTCGGATACAGTAGAGCCTATATCCTTCGCCAGCGAAAAGCCGCTGATGCCATATACAATGCCAAAGTTTACCGCCTTCGCCCTCTTGCGCATCTCATCTGTAACCATATCCTCCGGAATGCCAAAAACTGCTGCTGCGGTTTTTCTATGAATATCATCGCCGTTCCTGAACGCCTCTGACATATTATAATCCTCGCTGATATGCGCAAGAAGCCTTAATTCTATCTGCGAATAGTCGGCATCAGCAAGGGTATAACCCTCCTCGGCAATGAAATAACGGCGCAGCTCTCTGCCCATTCTTGTCCTTATTGGAATATTCTGGAGGTTAGGCTCTGCGCTGGAGAGCCTACCGGTTGCGGTCAATGCCTGCTTGAAGTCCGTGTGTATCCTTGAATTTTCGTCTGCCACCTCGGTAAGTGCTGTGGTGTATGTTCCTCGAAGCTTTGTAACCTGCCTGTATTCAAGAATATCATCAATTATGGGAGATTGATCGCGAAGGCTCTCGAGTGTCTCGGCGTCCGTAGAATATCCTGTTTTGCCCTTTTTCTTCTGTCCGACAAGCCCCATTCTTTCGTAGAGAACCTCTCCAAGCTGCTTTGGCGAATTAATATTAAACACCTCGCCCGCCTGCATATATATTCTTGATGCGAGATCCTCTGCCAGCTCCTCGAGCGCTTTACCGAAGGCTTCAATTCCATTCTTGTTGATCTTGAAGCCTGTCCTCTCCATCTCGGCAAGAATTTTCAGAAGCGGCAGCTCGATGTCGGTAAGCAGCTTGAGCATCCCACCCTGCTTGAGCTTCTCGCTGAGCGCACCTTCAAGCTCCCGCATAAGAGGAGTCGAGCTTTCCCCGGCGGGAGTTTTGCCCAAAAACATAGAGCAAAGCGAGGGAACACCAGCCTGTCCGCTCCCGGGATTAAGCAGATATTCATATAGCTCAAGGTCGCAAAAATCAATGCTCGCGGCATCAATTCCGGAGTCGGCAAGCTTATGATACAGAGTCTTGCCGCCGTAGCATATGATTTTGCCTCCTTCAAGGAAACTTTTTATATCTTCCGCGGCACCCGTGTAGAGAAAATCGCCGTCCTGCTGTGAAATATATATTCCGTTTTCCTTCCATTCGAGGGCGAAAAATGTATTGTTTAGTTTACATAAATCGGCGCTTTCTATGGGTTTGAAGTCGAATGCTGCGCCAATAGCCTCATCTCTCTCGGCCTCCTCGCCCGATGGCTCCAGATGGAACTTGGAAATAAAACTTTTTAATTCAAGCTCGCTGAACTTGCGGTACAGTCCGCCTTTATCAAAGCCCTGATATGCGATATCCTCGAGGGTGATGCCAATAGGCGCGTGGATATCTATTCTTGCAAGCGTGCGCGAGAGAAAGGCGTTATCCTTATCGCGAAGAAGCTTTTCCCTGACGCCCTTTGTTATTCTCTTGTCATCGATGCTATCATAGATTTCCTCCAGCGTGCCAAAATTGGATATAAGCCCTTGGGCTGTCTTTTCTCCAACTCCCGCAACACCGGGAATATTATCCGAGGAGTCCCCCATCAGCGCCTTCATATCTACAAAAAGGCTTGGCTCAATGCCGTACTTCTCGCGGAACTCAGCGGCAGTGTAGGGGACGGTGTCATTGTTTGTTGCAAGAAGAACGGTGACACTGTCGGTTATCAGCTGCAAAAGGTCGCGGTCGCCGGACAGAATATAGCTGTGCAGGTCTGCCTCGCCGTTTGCCAGGCTTGCTATCGTGCCTTGGATATCGTCCGCCTCCCAGCCGGGAAGCTCTAAAACCTTGATACCCATCAGCTTCAGGCATTCCTTTGTGTCGTCAAACTGCGACAGAAGCTCCTCCGGGGTAGGGTGTCTGCCTGCCTTGTATTCGGGGTACATTTCGTGGCGGAAGGTCGGGTGCTTAACGTCAAAGGCAACGGCGCAATAGTCGGGCTTGATAGCCTCCAGCTGCTTGGAAATTATGTTTACCGTGCCAAAAATCGCGTTGGTAAACCTTCCGTTCTTATTCGTCAGGAGCCTGACCCCATAAAAGGCGCGGTTAATTATGCTGTTACCGTCTATTACTAATATTTTTTTCATACTTACTTATTCCTTCTGAGAGGGGGTGGTGAAGGGTATTCCTTTATCAAACCTTGAGGGCCTTACCTCCTCGAATATGTCATAATCGATGCTGATCTGTCCATCGTCAGCCTCCGGCTCCTCGGGAGATGCTTCGGGCTGCTCGCCGTCCTCTTCCTCCTCGACGACCGATGGGAAGTAATCCTCCTCGGGGTCTGCCATCTGCTCGGCTAGCCGTATCAGCCTTTCCTCCTCGCTTTCCTCCTCGGTTCTGTCGGCGAATATGGCCGCGGCGATCTCGAGGTCAAGATTCATCTGCTCGTCATACGGGCTTCCTTCTCCGATATCCTCCTCCTCGCTCCGCTCTCTTTCCTCGGCATCTGCGCGTAGAGCGGCTATTATGGAGTTCTCTTTCTTCTCGGGGAGAAGTGCGGTTACAACAAGTCTGGTCGTTATAAACAAGAACAGTGACAGGGTTACAAGGCTTTCCTCCAGGCTTGCCGAAATAAGCTCGCCCCTTGCCGCATAGGTTATCAGCGCGGGGATGGAGGAGTGCAGGCAGAGCGCGCTTGCCGCAAGACCAAAGGCGGCATACAGCCCCCATTTCTCTCTTCCAAGCGAAATTCTTGCCTCGTATAGGAAGAACAGGGCGGAGAAGAGATATGCCATCTGGTCGTAAAGCTTGATGGGCGCATTGATCTGTACGCCCTTCTGAAGATGCAGATAGGTTACATACAAAGCCAGGAAAATTACTGTTCCAACGGCAAAGTAGCCGCGAGCCACCGACTCCTCGCGGGTGATATACCCACCAAGGAAAAGATGAACGGTTGCCGCAACCGCCAAAAGTGCAAGGATAATTGGCATTGCCGAGCCGATAAGCTGCAGGGCTCCAAGGAAAATTTCCTGTATTCCTCTGCCGTGAGTCAAATCGGAAAAGGCAGAGCCGAGCGCCTTGTAGTCACAGTCCATAACCAGCCTTGCTCCCAGGAAGAGCAGAGCCACCGCTGTAATGCCGGTAGGCACATATGACATAGGTGAGGTGAATGACGGGCGCAGACTGACTCCTGTGGATATAAGAAGATATGTGAATAGAGCTATAACTCCTATCCACAACACCATTGAAGCGGCTGTGGCCGTTGCGCTATCGTAAAAGTGTCCGATTTCGTAATCCAGATCATAGAGGCAGGCAACCGTACGCAAGGCGGCGGAAACCAGGCCGATAGCGAGCATAAGCAGAATATAGATGCCTAGTCGTTTACTGTTGGTATTCATTAATAATTCCTTCAGACGAATATTTCAAATTGCCGGAGAGGCATTCTCTGCCTACCGACCTTTTGAAATATTGCGAATTTTTCCTTCATTTTAAATAATATAATATATGCCGACGAAATACAAATAAATTCCGGCCTGACAAGCAGGCGCACAATAGTTATTATATACTATTCTACATCATAATTATTAACGAATTGTAAACGATACAATATTTATCCGATAATTAGATAAATAATAACTTTTTAGGATGTATTTGTTATATACGCTCGGCAGGGTGTGAAAGCTCTCCGCATTGCTTGCTGCCCATAGGTGTACCTCGAATCAGACCGATATTGGCATTTTTTCAGCCCGGAATATGCAGCTTTGCCAAAAGTGTGACAAAATGTGAGGCGGGAGAAGGTCTTGCCGAGACTAAAAAAGCGAAAAACAAGGGCAGAATAGGCGGTTTTGTGACACTGTTTGTGCAAAACTCACAATAAACTGAATAAAATTTCGTTAATGTTTTACGGATAAAAAATCAAAAAATTTTGCAATCGTGTTGACATTTTATAAATAATATAGTATAATGTTCGTGCTTGATATGCGATGAAGTGGGAGGTGGCTACCCGAAGAGGTAGGGAATTTCCATGGAGTATGTCCGATATTTAACCGGGCGAAGCAAGAGTTATGCCTTACGGCAGGCCGTGTTTTAGTCGGTTCGTGTGTTCCTCTGCGGAAGGAGCCTCGCGAACTGATTTTATAGGGGTGTATTTGATACACTCGGCACGGTGTGAAACCCTATCGCCCTTCTTAAAACGGTCTTGAGCAATACTCACAAGGAGGACAAAGAAATGGCACAGAACAAGATCAGAGTGAGACTCAAGAGCTACGATGCAACCATCATTGATGCCGCAGCACAGAAGGTTGTAGAAGTTGCAAAGAGAAATGGAAGCAAGGTAAGTGGTCCTATTCCGCTTCCCACCGACAGAGAGATCGTTACGATCCTCAGAGCGGTTCACAAGTACAAGGACAGCCGTGAGCAGTTTGAAATGCGCACACACAAGAGATTG
>JAFTRB010000079.1 GCA_017462445.1 Clostridia bacterium | reverse complement strand
TGGCAGGCGGAACACCAATAGTATTTCCCGCAATAGCCGTCTGTGACGGAATAGCAATGGGACATACGGGGATGAAGTATTCGCTTGTGACCCGTGATTTAATTGCCGACTCTACCGAGGCTATGGTTATGGCTCACGGCTTTGACGGCCTTGTAATGATTCCCAATTGAGACAATAATGTGCAGGGGCTTCTTATGTCTGAGTCAAGACTGAACATACCCACAATATTTGTCAGCGGCGGACCTATGCTCGCCGGGCGTGTGGACGGCAAGAAGAGAAGTCTTTCCGCTATGTTTGAGGCCGTTGGCGCTTATAAGGCTGGGCTTATCGACGAGGAAAAGCTCTGCGAGTTTGAAAACCGGGCGTGTCCCACCTGCGGCTCCTGCTCGGGAATGTACACCGCAAACTCCATGAATTGCCTGACCGAGGCACTCGGTATGGGGCTTTCGGGAAATGGCACGATCCCTGCGGTTTATTCGGCAAGAATTGAGCTTGCCAAGCACGCAGGCATGCAGGTTATGGAGCTTGTAAGGAGGAATATCCGTCCTCGGGATATTATGACCGAGAAGGCGATAAGAAATGCCGTAACCGCCGATATGGCGCTAGGCTGCTCCACAAACAGTATGCTTCATCTTCCCGCTATTGCAAACGAGTGTGGGGTGGCATTTGACCTCGATATGGTCAACGAAATCAGCGAACGTACGCCGAATTTGTGTCACCTCGCCCCTGCAGGCCCAACCTATATGGAGGATCTCTATATGGCGGGCGGTGTTTATGCGGTGCTGTCCTCGCTCTATGAAAGAGGACTTATTGACGGCGATGTAATGACCTGTACCGGCTCAACCCTGGCTGAGAACATAAAGGGCGTTAAGGCTATTGATCCCGAGGTTATCAGACCTATTGATAACCCATACAGCGCCACGGGCGGTATAGCGGTTCTTCGCGGCAATCTTGCTCCCGACGGATGTGTGGTAAAGCGCAGCGCCGTCGCGCCCGAGATGCTTGTCCATTCGGGACCCGCCAAGGTCTATGAGTCCGAGGAGGAGGCGATAGCCGCTATATACGGTGGAAAAATCGTTAAGGGTGATGTTGTGGTAATTCGCTATGAGGGGCCTGCCGGAGGACCGGGTATGCGTGAGATGCTTTCTCCCACCTCGGCAATTGCAGGAATGGGGCTTGACAAGGATGTCGCGCTTATAACCGACGGCAGATTTTCGGGCGCTACCCGCGGTGCCTCCATCGGTCATGTTTCGCCGGAGGCGGTAAGCGGAGGACTGATTGCTTATGTCAAGGATGGAGATATTATTTCCATCGATATTCCTAATTAACATATAGAGCTACTTGTCAGTGACGAGGAGATAGCAAGGAGAAGGGCAGAGATGCCTATAAAGAAAAAAGAGGGCATCACAGGATACCTCAAGCGCTACTCCGAGATGGTTTCCTCTGCCGACAAGGGCGCAATAATCAATAAGTAAAGATAACAAGCAAAACGAGAGAGGACAATGATATGTCAATGACAATGACGCAAAAGATACTTGCCGCCCACGCTCATCTCGACAGTGTGGAGGCTGGTCAGCTGGTGCTTGTCGATGTAGACAGAGTGCTTGGCAACGACATCACCTCGCCTGTTGCGATTCGCGAGTTCGAACGGATAGGCAGAGATGAGGTTTACGACAAGGAAAAGGTCACAATGGTAATGGACCACTTCGCCCCCAACAAGGACATTAAGGCGGCAACCCAGTGCCAGATGTGTCGCAATTTCTGCTGTGAAAAGGAGGTTGTACACTTCTACGATGTCGGTAAAATGGGCATCGAGCATGCGCTCCTGCCCGAAAAAGGGCTTGTCATAAGCGGCGATGTGGTAATCGGCGCCGACTCTCACACCTGTACCTATGTCGCTCTCGGCGCATATTCCACCGGTGTGGGCAGTACGGATATGGCTTGCGCTATGGCAACGGGCAAGGCTTGGTTCAAGGTCCCCTCTGCGATAAAATTTGTTCTGAAGGGTACGCTTCCCGAATTCGTTTCGGGCAAGGATGTTATCCTCCACATAATCGGTATGATAGGCGTTGATGGCGCGCTATACAAATCTATGGAGTTTGTCGGTGAGGGAGTAAAGGCGCTCTCGGTATACGACAGGCTAACTATGGCTAATATGGCTATTGAGGCAGGCGCAAAGAACGGAATTTTCGAGGTTGATGAGGAGACTCTCTCTTACATAAAGGAAAGAAGCGAGCGTGAGCCTGTGATTTACAAGGCGGACGATGACGCTCAGTATGATGCGGTCTACGAGATAGACCTCTCTTTGATCAAATCCACCGTAGCCTTCCCCCATCTTCCCGAGAACACTCACACCTTCGACGAGATTGGTGACATTCCAATCAACCAGGTAGTAATAGGCTCCTGTACAAACGGTCACTACAAGGACCTTGAGGAGGCCGCAAGAATTTTACGCGGCAGGCAGGTTGCAGATGGCGTGCGCGCTATTATTATCCCCGCCACCCAGGACATCTATCTTAAGGCGGTGGAGAATGGCCTTGTCAGGATATTTATCGAGGCGGGTTGTATCGTTTCTACTCCCACCTGCGGACCCTGTCTTGGCGGATATATGGGTATTCTTGCCGCAGGCGAGAGGGCTGTTGCCACCACCAACCGTAACTTTGTCGGCAGAATGGGCCACACCACGAGCGAGGTTGATCTGGCAAGCCCGGCGGTAGCTGCTGCATCGGCACTAATGGGCCAAATAGCCGACCCGGGTCAAGTTTTTGAGGGCTAAGGAGGAAAAATGAGGTACTTTGGTTCTGTAATTAAATACGGTGACAATGTCGACACAGATGTAATAATCCCGGCTCGTTACCTGAACACGATTGATAAGAAGGAGCTTGCCTCCCACTGTATGGAGGATCTTGATACAGGCTTTGTCACAAGGGTAAAGCCCGGTGATATTATGGTTGCCGGCTCGAACTTCGGCTGCGGCTCATCCCGAGAGCACGCCCCTATTGCGATAAAGGAGAGCGGCATCTCGCTTGTTGTTGCCAGGAGCTTCGCGAGGATTTTTTATAGAAATTCGATAAATATCGGGCTTGCCATCGTCGAGTGTCCCGAGGCTGTTGACGGTATCTCTGACGGAGATGAGGTTGAGGCTGATCTCGATGTTGGCGTAATTTATAACCGCACAACCGGGGAGTCCTTCAAGACTCAGCCCTTCCCGGAGTTTATACAAAAAATCATTTCCGCCGGCGGCCTTGTTGAGGCTGTCCGCGCAGGTCAGCTTGACTAAGGAGGAAAAATGGAATTTAGAATTGCTCTTCTTCCCGGTGATGGAATCGGCCCCGAGATTGTTGAAAGCGCGGTCAGGGTTCTCGAAGCCGTTGGTGAAAAATACGGTCATAAATTCAATTTTCAGTCCTACGATATCGGCGGAATAGCCATTGACAAATGGGGCAAGCCTCTCCCCGAGGAGACGGTGGAGGGCTGTCTTAATTCGGATAGCGTTCTCCTTGGCGCGGTCGGCGGTCCTAAATGGGATGCTCTCCCGGGCAACAACCGTCCCGAGAAGGCTCTGCTCGGCATTCGCGCGGCAATGGGACTGTATACCAATCTCCGCCCGGCAAAGCTCTATCCCGCTCTTAAGGGAGAGTGTCCTCTCCGCGATGACATCGTTGCGCGCGGCTTCGATATTATGATAGTTCGCGAGCTGACCGGCGGTATCTACTTTGGTGAAAGAGGAATGCGCGAGGGCAAATATGGCGAGGAGGCCTATGATACAGAGTCCTACAGCCGTATGGAAATAGAAAGGATCATTCGCGTAGCCCTCGAGGCGGCAAGAAAGCGTCAGGGCAGAGTAGTCTCCATAGACAAGGCGAATGTCCTGGAGACAAGCAGGCTTTGGAGAAAAATCTTCCACGAGATGGCAGAGAGCTATCCCGACATCGTCTGCACCGATATGCTCGTCGATAATGCCGCGATGCAGCTGGTGCGCAATCCCGCCCAGTTTGATGTTATAGTAACAACGAATATGTTTGGCGATATCCTGTCCGACGAGGCGTCGCAGATAACCGGCTCTATTGGTATGCTGCCCTCCGCTTCTCTCGGTGACGGCACACGCGGACTCTACGAGCCAATTCACGGCTCTGCCCCTGATATCGCGGGACAGAATAAGGCTAATCCTATCGCCACCGTTCTCTCGGCATCTATGATGCTGCTTTATTCCTTCAATCTCACCGTCGAGGCGCAGGCAATAGTCGACGCGGTGGACAAGGTTCTCGAGGCGGGTTATAGAACAGCGGACCTTTCCCACGGAGGCGAATATCTCACCACCTCGGAGATTACCGATAAGATTATTGAGTGTTTGAAATAAATATGAGAAGCTTGTATCTGCGTCTTTGTACGCTTGCCGTTTTTCGCCGTGTTTTGGAAAAACCGGCGCTCGCGCGGCTTTTGGATTTTTGCAGAGCCGAGGCTCTTTCCGAGCAGCTTTCCGCTTATTCCGAGTTTGTTCTTTCGGTGCTTGATACGGGCAAGCCGCTCTCCGCGGTTATTGCCGACTACCTCTTCTCCGATGATAACCCGTACATACGCGGGGTAGCCCACGGAGCTGATATTTCTCCGCAGCTCAGGAGCTCTGCGCAACGCGAGCTTGAAATATTAAACGAGGTAGCGGCGTTAAGCCCCGAGGACTTTACAACAAGGGATGATATCTCACGCTTCCCAAATCAGCCGATCGATCTGCCCTCTATGTACGATCAAAGGCTGGCTGATATTTCAAAATACGGATATGGCATCTTTTCGCTTTACCCAATGCTTCACCTGACGGACTCAGGCGAGCTTGCGCCGGTCAATGGCGCGGACAGTATCTCGCTCTCCCATTTCATCGGATACAGCGCGGAAAGAGAGCAGGTCGTTGCCAATACCCGTAAGCTCCTGGAGGGCAGACCTGCCTCCAATGTTCTTTTGGTAGGAGATGCCGGCACAGGCAAGTCCTCCACCGTCAAGGCTGTGGCAAATCACTTCTTTGCCGACGGTCTTCGTCTTATCGAGCTTCGCCGCGATCAGCTATGCCACCTGCACAGGGTGATGGATGCTGTAAGAGGCAACCCCCTTAAATTCATCATCTTCATAGATGACCTCAGCTTTGACGAAAGGGATAGGGACTTCAGTCTGCTTAAGGCGTCCCTGGAGGGCTCGGCATCCTGCGGCGCAGAGAATGCGGTCATCTATGCTACCTCCAACCGCCGCCATATAGTTCGCGAGCGCTTCGAGGACAGGGAAGGGGACGAGATACACAGGAATGATACAATAGAGGAGTCACTGTCTCTGTTCGAGAGGTTTGGCCTTGTGGTTCGCTTCGGCAAGCCAAACAAGGGTGAATACCTGGAGATTGCCCGAGAGCTTGCCGTCAGATACGGCATATCCGTTGATTCGGATTTTGATACTCGCGCCGAGGCGTTTGCCCTTCGTCGCGGAAGTCGCTCAGCCAGATGCGCCGAGCAATTTATAGATAGCATTCTTTGAAAAATATAACAACATAGATTGGAGAACATAATGCTTACTTTAGACAAGGTTTATCGCGCGGGCTACGCGCTTCGTGAGGTCGCTCGCAGAACCGATGTAATCTACGCGCCAAAGTTAAGACCCGGCGCAGATATCTACCTTAAGACCGAGAACCTCCAGGTTACAGGCTCCTTCAAGCTGAGGGGCGCATACTACAAGATGACGACCCTTACCGAGGAGGAGAAGGCGAAGGGAGTAATAGCCTGCTCAGCGGGAAATCACGCCCAGGGCGTTGCCCTTGCAGCAAAGAAAAACGGAATTAAGGCGGTTATCTGTCTGCCCGCAGGCGCTCCTATATCCAAGGTCGAGGCAACCAGGAGCTATGGCGCCGAGGTATGCCTGGTTCCGGGTGTATATGATGATGCTTATGCGCGCGCGCTGCAGCTTCGCGATGAATGCGGATATACCTTCATTCACCCCTTCGATGATCCTGATGTTATTGCGGGCCAGGGTACGATAGCCCTCGAGCTTGCCGACCAGCTCTCGGATTTGGATGCAGTCATCGTGCCTATCGGCGGTGGCGGTCTTATCTCGGGCATTGCCTTTACCATCAAGTCTATAAACCCGAAGGTCAAGGTCTACGGCGTTCAGGCGGCAGGCGCTCCTTCGATGTTCAATTCCTTCAAGGTTGGCTCGCTTGAGGCGCTCTCTTCGGTTGCTACCTTTGCCGACGGAATTGCGGTTAAGCGCCCCGGGGACCTGACATACGAAATCGTTTCCAAGTATGTCGATGATATCGTTACAGTTACCGATGACGAGATTTCTGCGGCTATTCTTGCTCTTATGGAGCAGCACAAGCTTGTTACCGAGGGCGCGGGCGCGGTGTCCGTAGCGGCGGCAATGTTCGGCAAGGTTGATGTTGAGGGCAAGAAGGTTGCCTGTGTTCTCTCGGGCGGTAATATAGATGTTACCATTCTCTCCAGAATTATCGACAGAGGACTTCTTATGTCGGGAAGAAGCTGCCAGTTCACCCTTCAGCTCTCCGACCGTCCCGGTCTTCTCCACGATGTATCGGGCATTGTTGCAGGTCTTGGCGCAAATATAGTTGCCGTTCATCACGAGCGAGTATTCGCAGGCGCCGATGTCAGTGGCTGTCATATCATAATGACGCTTCAGACCAGGAACTTTGAGCATATCGACGCAATTCGCGAGGCTCTCACGAATGCGGGGATAAAGGTTCTTTAATACAAAGCAAGCAGAAAAAAGGAGTTCATTTCATTTTGAATGAGCTCCTTTTTAATTTTCAATAATAATGTTGAAAATGTGAAAAATATATGCTATAATAAAGTTGCCTGTTTATTGGACAGTAAAAACGGAGGAAAAAATGAGAAAAACAAAGATTATCTGTACGCTTGGCCCCGCCTGTGATAACGAGGATACACTTACAAAGATGTGCCTTGAGGGAATGAATGTCGCAAGGCTTAACTTCTCTCACGGAACTCACGAATACCACGATTCGCTGATTTCAATGGTCAAGACTGTTCGTGGGAGGCTTGGTATGCCCATAGCCATTATGCTTGACACCAAGGGACCGGAATACAGAATAAGAACCTTTAAGAACGGAAAAATCACCCTGTCGGACGGTGACAGCTTCACCTTCACCTGTCGCGAGGTTGAGGGGGACGAGAGCATAGTTTCTGTCAGCTACAAAAATCTTTATAACGAGCTTGCCCAGGGCGACCACATTCTCTTGAATAACGGTATGGTTGTCTTTGAGGTAACAGATATAGATGGCACCGAAATCCATACCCGTGTTATAACCGGCGGAGAGCTTTCCGACAGAAAGAGTATGTCCTTCCCCGGCAAGGTGCTGAAGCAGGAGTACCTTTCCGAGCAGGATAGGTCTGACCTCCTCTTTGGAATTTCTCGCGAAATAGATTTTGTTGCCGCCTCGTTTGTATCTACCGTGGATGACATTGCGGCCGTCCGCGCCTTCCTTAATGCAAACGGCGGAGAGAACATAGATATAATTGCAAAGATAGAGAACAGAGCCGGCGTTGATAACATCGAGGAGATTTGCTCCATCGCCGACGGAGTAATGGTAGCCAGGGGCGATCTCGGTGTCGAGATTCCCTTTGTCGAGGTCCCCTCGGTGCAGAAATATCTCATCAAGAAGTGCCGTCTGCTCGGTAAGCGAGTTATCACGGCGACCGAGATGCTTGAAAGCATGATAACCAATCCGCGCCCCACCCGTGCCGAGATTTCCGATGTTGCAAACGCGGTTTACGATGGCTCATCTGCAATAATGCTCTCCGGAGAAACAGCCGCAGGCAAGCATCCCGTCGAGGCTGTTCGCAATATGGCGGAGATTGCCGAATTCACCGAGCGCGGAATAGATTATAAGCAGTGGTTCCTCTCCACCGAATTCCGTATCCGTAATAACATTGACGCAGTTTCCCACGCAACCTGCGCAATGGCGGTGGACACCGGAGCCAAGTGCATTGTTGTAAGCTCTATAAGCGGACAGACCGCCAGAATGGTTAGCCGCTTCCGCTGCCCTGTGGATATAATCGGGCTTACCACCGATGAGCGCGCGTGGAGAAAGCTTAACCTGTCCTGGGGCGTCACGCCCGTTCTTTCGGAGGAGTTTAACTCCATCGAGGTTCTCTTCTACAAGGCTCTTGGCGAGGCAAAGCGAGTAAGAGGACTGAAGAAGGGTGACAATGTCGTTCTCACCGGCGGACAGATAAACGGCAGACCCGGAAATACAAATATGATAAGGCTTGAAACGGTAAAATAACGGAGGATATAATGTCAAGAAAGGAAAACCAGAAGCAGAAGCTTTTTCGCATCCTTGAGATGTTCATCAGACGCACCGACTATGATCACGGGCTCACCGTCGAGCAGATTCGCGAGGAGCTTGAGGAGTATGGTATAAAAGCAGAGCGCAAGAGCCTTTACGATGACTTCAGAGTTCTTGGCGAGCTTGGCTTTGAGGTCGAGAAAATGTCTACACGCCCCACCACCTATACCATAAGCAATCGGGTTTTTGAGCTTGCAGAGCTTAAGCTGCTTGTTGATGCGATCCAGGCCTCCAAGTTCATAAGCGAAAAGCGCAGCAGGGAGTTGATTGATAAGCTGAAGCTTTTTGCGGGCGTATACGGAGCAGGAGAGCTGCAGAGATATGTACACGTTGAGGGCAGAGCAAAAACAGCAAATGACTCTACAATTTACATCACCGACAGCATTCACTATGCTCTTAATAATAATAGGAAAATCAAATTCAAGTATTATAAATACAATAGTAAAAAGAAAAAGGAATATGGCCACGAGGGCGAGTTCTATGTCGTAAGCCCGCTTGCTCTTATCTGGCAGGCAGAGAGGTACTACCTGGTTGCTTGCGATGACAGAGACGGTTTGGTAAAGCATTACAGAATTGATAAGATGGAGAGTGTAAGTTCTATTGATGAGCCTCGCGATCCGGTCGCCCTCTGTAATAAGATCGATCCGGCATCCTACTCGCAAAAGACCTTTGGAATGTACGGCGGAGTCGAAAGCCTGGTTACTCTGGAATGCCGTGAGTCTTTGGCAAATGTAATAATAGATCGCTTTGGCACCGATGTCACATTCTTCCAGCTTCAGGACGGCTTCCGCATATCTGTCAGGGTACAGGTCAGCCCGACCTTCTTTGGCTGGCTTGCCGAGCTGGGTGATGGTGTTGCTCTTACCGCTCCGGCTGATGTTCGCAAGGATTACTGCGCCTTCCTTCGTAAAATTCTCGCTAATTATGAGGGCTGAGTATGGGCAAATACAGTGTAATAGCATTTGATCTTGACGGAACTTTGTCCGATCCCTCCGAGGGACTTTTAAACGGCTTTGAATACGCCTTCAAAAAGCTTGGGATAGACTATGGCGAGAGGGATTCTCTGCGCCGCTTCATCGGCCCTCCTCTCTTTGATGAGTGGCAGGCTGAGTTCGGCTTCACTCCGGAGGAGGCGGAAAAAGCAATACTTCTCTTTCGTGAATATTACAAGGTCTATGGCTGGCGAGAGAACAGGGTATATGATGGAATATATAAGCTTCTTGAGGAATTGAAGAGGAGCGGTAAGACTCTCGTTATGGCAACCTCCAAGCCGGAGGACCAGATGATAAAGATCGTCCGCTTGTTCGGCTTTGATAAGTATTTCGATTTTCTGGGCGGCGCCGGCTCTCACAAGTCCAGACACCGCAAGTGTGATGTGCTGGAGTATGCCCTGGCTGCGGTCGGGATAGGGAACAGCCCCGAGGAAAGGGCTGAATGTATCCTCGTCGGAGATAGAAAATATGACGCCGAGGGCGCAAGCATCTGTGGTATCGCTTCGCTCGGTGTTCTTTGGGGACACGGAAACTACGAGGAAATAACCTCATCTGGTTTTTCTTTAGTCGCCTCTACTCCCGCCGAGGTGTTAGGGCTGCTTGGGTGATGGTAGTGTTCAGTGGTCAGTGGCCAGTGGTCAGTGATTAGTGGCTAGGGGCTAGTGCCTAGTGCCTAGTGGCCAGTGGTTAGTGGTGTAGGGACCGGCGTCCTCGACGGTCCGTGTAAGATAACTCGCAAAGTATAGTGTTCAGTGGTACTCTTTATCGGTGCAAGCCCTCGGGGAGGTCTTGGTGC
>JAFTRB010000078.1 GCA_017462445.1 Clostridia bacterium | reverse complement strand
TTGTGCCGTGTGTGGTTTTCCCCACATTATAGAAGCTGACATTGTCGGCATCATCATAGCCGCGCCAGTCGCCCTCATACGCATCGCCGTTACCAAGATAGGACACTCCCTTCCCCTGCGGAGTTCCCTTAACAAACATACCTACATGGAAGTCCTCCGCAAAGCTTGTCGCGCCCTTGCCAACGAGATAGCCATCATCAAACTCGCCTATCGCTATATCACCGTTGCTGTACTTTACGCAGGCATAGCCTGTGAGTCTGCCATTTGTCCTTACCCCTATATATTTCCCGGCGCCGCCGGAAAGGTTGACCGTCTCAAAGCCCGGCATTGTGTCCGGAATAAATTTGTCCTGTATATAAAGTCCTTTTTGTATTGTACCATTTTTACTTATACGGGTGGCATCATAGGCAAACTGTGAGCCTACCCATATTCCCTTTATCACAGTTCCGTCTGCATATATGAATATGCCCTTGCCAAACCGTTCACGGCGCCATTGTCCTGCAAAGGAATTGCCGTTTTTCCAGAGATATACGCCCTCCCCAAAGCGAGTGCCGTTTTTCATAATGCCGTGGTAATAGCCATTGTTGTACCATTTCATTATGTAGCCCGGTGTGGTTTCCGGAATAAAATTACCGTCTACAATCGTGCCGGATATTTTGTTGCCCCGTTTATCCTCCTCGGTTACATGCGTGGCATTTTCGTCATCTAACCAGTTTCCGCTTCTTTTTGTTCCGTCCTTGTAGGTTATCACGCCTTCACCACTTCGACGGTCTCTATAAAAGTCTCCGCTGTATGTATATGTGGAAGTGGTCAGCACACCTGTTCCGTCACGCAAGCCATTTTCCCAGTCACCCTCATAAACCGCTCCGTTATCAAAGGTGTATTTCCCCTTGCCGTGCCGCTTTCCATCCACTATATCACCGACATAGGTGCCATTGGAGTAGGTTACCGTCTTATGAGTGACAACACCGATAGGAATGAATTTTCTGTATATGACCCGCCCCTGCTTAACCACTCCGCCTGCGAAGGTGGCAACAACGCTTGCGCCATAACCGTCATCCCATTCTCCGTCAAAGGTCGTGCCGTCGGGACAAGTTATTACTCCCTTGCCGCAAAAACGGCCGTCGCTCCACTCGCCGACATAAAGATATCCATCATACGAGGCTTTTCCTCTTCCATGCATTTTTCCATTTGCAAATTCACCCTCGTGCCAATCGCCGCACGGCCAAACAATTTTACCGTGACCGTCGTACAAATCCCGCTTAAACTCGCCGATATAATATGCTCCTTTGTATTCGTGTCGCTCGCCGTGTCCTTCAAAGAAGGATTGATAGAAATCTCCCTCGTAATATCCACCGTCTGCAAAAAAGTATTTTCCCTTTCCCTGCATATAATCATCGACGAACTGCCCCTCATAACGATTGCCATTGCTATAGCGCATCACACCGTAGCCGTGCCTTACATTTCCGTAGCCCTCGCCCTCATACACATCACCGTTATAATTCAGTTTCATACAGCCCCCCATTTTTTTCTTTAGTATATCACGGGCAAGCGCAGGTGTCAATAAAAACATTGAGAATAGGCAGCCCCCGACCGTAATCCTGCCAAAAATAACCTTAATCATGCCAAAAAGCCCCTTTCCCCTTGACAACCTCACTCCTAAATGTTAAAATATTTAATCGAGTAAATATGTATTAAGAGAGGAGGATAATATGATAGCATTATCTGTACAGGATATATGCCTTGCCTTTGGCGTGGATGTGGTGCTTAAGGATATTTCTTTCTCCTTAAATGACGGGGACCGTGTCGGAATTATCGGTGTGAACGGAGCGGGCAAGACCTCCCTTTTCCGAATTATCGCAGGGATGAGCGAGGCGGACTCCGGAAATGTATATATCCAAAAGGGACATACCGTGGGTATGCTGGAGCAGAACCCCGACCTATCTCTGCTCCCCGGCGAGATGACCTGCCTTGAATATATGTACACCGCCTTTCCCTCTCTTATCCGCCTTGAGGGCGATATAGCAAGAACCGAAGCTCTCCTGGCGCAGGCCTCCCTGCGTGGCTCTCAGGAGGAGATAATCTCACTGACCGAGAGACTGAACGAGGAAAACCGAAGATATACCTCGGGCGGAGGACTTGAATTCCGCTCCAGATGCCGCGGAATGCTGCTGCAATTAGGCTTTGACGAGGGGCTTATCAATGCGAGAATAAAGACGCTCTCGGGAGGACAGTATACAAGGCTTGCTCTCGCCCGTCTTTTAGCCACCGAGCCGGATATCCTTATGCTTGACGAGCCGACCAACCACCTGGATATTGATGCGCTGGAGTGGCTGGAGGGCTATATTTCCTCCTATAAAAAAACCGTCCTGATCATCTCCCACGACAGATATTTCCTTGACCGTACCACAAGCAAAACCCTTCATATACAATATTCGCGCGCTCGCCTGTACCACGGCTCCTACTCCGCTTGTAAGGATCAGCAGCAGGCAGAGGCTGCCTCGCTTGAAAAGAAATACAGAGAGCAGCAAAAGGTTATTGAGAAAATTCGCGCAAATATAGAATTCCAGAGGCGGTGCAACCGCGAGCATAACTTTGTTACTATAAGATCCAAGGAAAAGCAGCTGGCAAGAATGCAGCTTGTCGAGCTTGCGCCCAAGGCTCCGAGGGATATACGCATCCGCTTTAATGCCGACGAGGAGAGCGCGGGAGATGTTATGGAGATAAAGAACCTCTCCTTCTCCTACGGGCAAAGGCCCTTGATCAGAAATCTCTCCCTGCTTATCCGTCGCGGCGAGAGGGTTATGTTCTTAGGGCCGAACGGCTCGGGCAAAAGCACGCTGATGAAGCTGATGAACAGCCGACTTGTGCCGGACGAGGGCAAAATCACACTTGGGTATAACATAAAGATAGGCTACTACGACCAGGAGAACAGAGGGCTTACCGAAAGCAATACAATATTTGAGGAGATGCGTGCCGAGTACCCTGACAAGACCGACCTGGAGCTAAGAAGCACGCTGGCTCTGTTCCTCTTTGGCGCAGACGATATAGAAAAAAAGATCTCCACCCTATCGGGCGGAGAAAGAGCAAGGGTCACTCTTGCCAAGCTCATACTGAAAAAAGTCAATCTGCTTATAATGGACGAGCCTACACACCATCTGGATATCGGCTCCTGCGAGGCGCTGGAGAATGCCCTTTTAGGCTTTGACGGAACGGTTATCGCAGTATCGCACGACAGGTATTTTATGGGCAGGATCGCCACAAGAATAATCGAGCTGGACCCCACCCGTGAAAACGGTATGCTGGACTATGAGCTTGAGGACTACGATGACGCCTTTGCCGCATATATGCATCTGAGGGAGATGCGCGGAAATGCCGGGGTGGTCGAAGAGAAAAGAAGCAGCTCCTCGAAGGAGGAGTATGAGCAGAAGAAGCGCGAGACGGCGGAAAGACGCGCCCAGGAGAGAAAAATTGAAAGGGCGAAGGCTAAAATTGCCGAGCTTGAAAAGGAGCTTGAGGCTTTAGAGACCGAGCTGTTCGGCGAGGCGGCGACAGACTACCAAAGAGCCGCGGAAATAGACACACGCAAAAACGAAATTGAGGAAGAGCTACTCGAGCTATACGAGTTGACTATGTAAGGAGGCCTTATGACACAGGTTGAGATGTTCGGCAACGCCGAATGGATTGGTACAGGAGATGACCGCGATATCCCGGTTATTCTAGACAAATTTGAGGCAAGGAAGGGCGAGAAAGCAGAAATTACCGTTTTGGGGCTTGGTGTTTTCTCGGTTTATGTCAACGGCGTTCGCGCTCACGATACCGAGTGCCTGCCGCTGGACACCCAGTTTGAGCATATATACCATCGCCCCTTAGGCGAGCTTCAGGGCTACCGAGCATATCCCGAGGTTATGGATATCTCGGAGCTTCTCTGCGATGGCGAGAATGTTATAGCCATTCTCCTTGGAAACGGCTGGTACAATAAGCCTATCTGGGAGGAAAGACAGGCGGACGGAAGAAAAAAGGTCATTTACCGTATTATCCTCGGCGAGGGCGAAAATGCAAGAGAGCATCTGTCGCGGGTGGAGTCTGCCCTGTGGACTCCCTCTCATGTGGTAAACAACCACTATAATATGGGCGAGAGCATTGACCTCCGCCTGGGAAGAGCCGAGCTTGCCACATCCTTTGGTGGCGAATGCCGTCCAACTGTCAGGGACTTACCCCTCCAGGGAACGAGCTATATGCTCTCGGACTGCCCGAGGGACAGAATTATCCGCACGCTGAAGGCAACGCCTATATATAGCGGCGAGGGCTATACTATATACGATTTTGGCATCAACACAACCTTCTATCCCATAGTCGAGCTTTCGGCAAAGGAGGGGGAGCGTGTTAAGATTTTCTTCTCCGAGGCGCTTGACGCAAGTAGAAAGAACATCGATATGACGCACGCCCATGCGCAGGTCTTTAATATCATAGCAGACGGAAAAACAAAGCTTATCCGCCCTGTGTTCGGCTGGATTGCAGCAAGGTACGCAAGGGTTGAGGGAAATGCGAAAATTTTAGAGGTTCAGGAGGTTCACTCCGACCTTGGCGCGACCGCCTCCTTTGAATGCGACAACGATACGCTTAACTATCTTTTCAAGACCTTCCTGCACACCCAGTTAATAAATATGCACACGGGTATCCCCTCCGACTGTCCGCAGATTGAGAGAAGGGGCTACACCGGTGACGGTCAGCTTGTCTGCCACGCGGCAATGATGATGACCGACTCGAGGGAGTTCTACCGCAAGTGGCTCTATGACATCTCGGACTGCCAGGACCGCAATAGCGGAAAGGTTCATAACACAGCGCCCTACACTCTTGCAGGCGGCGGAATTGGCGGCTGGGGCTCGGCTATCGTCACCGTTCCCTATGAGTATTATCTCCGCTTTGGCGACAGCGAGCCTATGGCAGAGATGTACGACCAGATGCTGATGTATCTCGACTATCTCGAGATTAAGTCAGAGGGCGAGCTTGTCATCCGCGACAGGGACGGAGACTGGTGCCTGGGCGACTGGTGTCCCCCCAATCCGGTTGCGCTTCCCCCGGCATTTGTGAATACATACTTCTATATCAAGAGCGCCGAGAGACTTATCAAGATTGCAAGGGTTATCGGCAAGGAGGATGATATCCCCTACTTCAAGGATATAATCCGCAGAAAGAGCAAGGCGCTCAAAAACGCGTATATGGACCCCAACAACGGCAGCTTCTTCGGCTGCTACCAGGGCGGTAACGCCTTTATGCTGGATGTGGGTATCGGCAGAGATGACACAAAAGCAGGCTTTATCAATCATTATGACGAGCTTGGCTACTACGATACGGGCATTTTCGGCACAGATATCGTCACCCGAATGCTGTTTGAATGCGGAAGAGGTGACATTGCGGTCAGGCTGATGAGCGCCTCCGAGCCTCACGGCTTTGGCAGATTTATGCAGAAGGGACTTACCACCCTTCCCGAATACTGGGGCGACAAATCCCGTTCGCTCTGCCACCCGATGTTTGGCGCGGCTGCAGCCTACCTCTTTGATTATGTCCTTGGCATCAGGATGCGCGAGGGTAGCGTCGGCTACACCGATGTTGTAATATCCCCGATGGCAACCGAGCAGGTTAAGTGGGCAAAGGGAAGCTTGGTTACTATGAACGGCGGAAAAATCTCCATAGAATATAAGCGCGAGGGCGAGAGCCTGACTATTACCACCTCCATCCCCGAGGGAGTCAAGGCGGTAGTAAGCCTGAACGGTAAGGAGATCACCCTGCCCGTGGGCGAGAGCGTTCATACAATTTAATAGAATACATAAAAAGAACCCCGACAAAGGACTTGCCTTGTCGGGGTTCTTTCTGCCTTTGACAACCTCTTTTTTTGGCTTTATGCAAAATATATAAAAACCTACCGCTAAACTTCCCTACCACACCTATAATTCTTTCTTTTTTATGCAAAAGGGAGAAATTGCTTTTATATGATAAATTGTATTGAGGTTGACGCTTAACTATGATATAATTATAGTGTCAGAGTGTACCTTGGGGGGCAACAGAATATGTCAAAGAAATGCTTACAAATTAACAAGACTATTCATCTGTTTTTATTGAATAGGGCAAATAGTTTTTTTGTGTTAATACCAATGCTTTTGTTGTCTTCATTCTTCATTATCGCATCAATCATCTTACCGATATATTATATAGATGAATGGCCAATCTCTTTGGCTGTTTGCCTTTTTTTCCTTGCTCTCGCTATATTTGCGCTTTCTGGACAATTTGTCGGGTTGCATATCTGTCCCGATGGAAAAGTATATGTTGTCCCAAACATTTTAATAAAACGATTTAAGTGGAGCGAAATAGAAAAGATTTATATATCGTTTAATGAATTTGTGCAAGATAGTCATTTTGCAAGAATAGAAATTTATTTAAAAAGTGGTAAAAAATACATAAGCGATAATTTATTTGAGTATCGATCATGGTTAAACAGTTCGCGTTTAATTGGCAGAATTGTAAAGCTTTATGCAATTTCTATGCAACGAATTCAGAAATTCAAAGAGCATGTAAAGCACCTTGGTAAGTTCCAGATTACCGTTACAGACATATACCACAACGAGCGTGTGCTTTTGCCCTTCGGCGGTGTGGATGGTGAGGAAGAAGAATTTGGTGAAGTGACACCCGTGGAAACATCAACCGAGGAATCCACCACAGATACAAATGGTGAGAAAAAGGGAATCCGTGTAGCTACGGCTGCTAAGGAGGAATACTACATCGATGATATCGAGGAAACCTTTTCGGATAAGCTGTTGAAGATAATTAATTACTTTGCTGTGGCTGCCTCTATTGTAAGGAGAGTGACATCCCCCGGTATTACCGGACTCCCTGACCTTATTTTCACTATTGTATGTATCGCATACATAGCCTTCTATATTCCTTATAGCTTAATAAGGCTTAACAGGCGCATCAGGGCAAAGCGACTATATGAGTCAGAAAGGCTTGCAAGAACGCTTCTTGAGGAGGAGCAGGAGGAGAGCAACGAGCAGGAGAAGTAAGAGAACCCAATTAGGTGATTAATTATGAGAATTATAAACCATTATTTCATTCCATTCGATTTTGAAATATATCAAGAGCTATTAAGGAATAACTGCAAGGTAGAAGTGTTAGAAATGCCGTTTGCTAAAGATATGGCTTTTGACATTTGCTGTGACGAATATAACGAATCTCTTGTAAAAAAAATTCCCTTTTCTCCCACTTGTAGTTGGTTGTCCTTTTCAACCGAGGAATTAAATCGTGCCGAGTGGTTGGTTATGTATCCAAGAAGTCCGAAATTAGAATCAAAGGATAAGGGGACATTGGAATTTTCCTGCCTCATAAAAAAGAATGTGGACTCTTTTATTCAAGAGGGGGCATATCACCATAGACAGATAGCACCCTTTGCTTTTTCCTCTATAAAGTGGACGAAGAATAATCATCTTTATTCCGCCTATGAGGGAGATAATTTTGTTTTCTGCGATGAGTTGCTTAAGAATTATATTGAGCGTGAGGGATTATGTGGTATTACCTTTGAGCCTGTGATAAGGTGGAAGGATGGCGATGTAATGCCCAATGCTTTTCAATTGCAAATAACAAATACTTTGAGTAGCGAGGCTCTTATTATACCGGAAAGCACAAAAAGGACATTCTGCCCTATGTGCGGCAGGGAAAAATACGAGATAGACAGTAAATTTATTTTAAGAATCAAGGAAAAGCATCTTGATAAATCAATTGACTTTTATAAGACTGCCGAGATTTTCGGGCCAGGGCGTGAGCGCTCGCTTTGGATTGTATCAGCCAGGGCTTATTCACTGTTGACCTCAAAGCAGCTGGCACGCGGCTTTGCCTTTGAGCCGGTGCAAATATAACTGCAAGGTAGAAGTTTAAGATATGAAAAAAGTATTATTAATATTAGCTTTAATTGGTGTAACTCTTTCGGCTTTATTGCTTAACTATTTTTTTAACCCATCCTATGATAACGAGACTGATAAGGATTCTTTGATTACTGTTTCCTATTCGGAAGGCAAAATAGATGAGTTAAAAGAATTGATAGATAATTACTTTGTTAGTTTAACACACATAAAAGCTATGGTACATGTACAGTGCCTTAGAAAAACACCTTTCGGTTATTATATTATTCTGAAGCAAAACGATGGTAAAGATGTTATTATAACATTAAATGAGGAATTATACGCAATGTCTGTTCTTGTAATTGATGAATACAAGAATAGTGAGGATTTTGACGAAATACAAGAAGATATTTCTACTCGGGAGGATGTAGATAGAATAACCGAAAGCAAAATCGTGCTAGAGCTTTACAGTGGTAGTGAGGTACATTATTATGTGCTTCAGGATGGGGTATTGATTCTGATTTACGAAACCTCGTCACTTCAAACCGTTTTTATAAAAGAATTTGTCGATTGGGAAACCTGCAGGGGCATTGATGAAAATCAGATGGTGGTATCTTTCTTTCCAACGATGCTGGATATTGATTTGAATTAAATACGCCGGACAATTGGCAGATATTCGAGAAATCGGATATCTGCCTTTTCTTTTTGTCACCGGGTGAGGGTGTTAGCTTTTGCCCTCGGGAGGGGCGGATATCAGTTTTTTTGTGCAAGGCTTACAATTTTATTCGTCACTTACGGCGTGACTTTGGAGGGTGGGTGTACTTACAGAAAAGCGAAAATGCTTTACAATAGTGTTGTCGATTGAGGCGAGCGTACGGCGCCGGGATCGACGGTGCAGGTGAGTGTCAAATGATTGATACAAGCCAAGCGCTGACCGCTTCGGCAAGGCGAATAGCCAATTGAGGTGAGAAAATCGGGCAAGGATAGAGGTGCCCGCAGGCAAAACAGGTGGCGAGCCACCGGAAAGGGAGAGAGATGGGAAAAAGGGCAAAATACCAGCGAGAGCTGCCACGGAGAATGTATACCTTCTTCGTGGGATACAGCGGAGTGGGAGCGCCGAGCTTTACAAAATTCGGGGTAAGCGCGGGGCTGACGCTTGAGGACATCGAGAGATTCCGCAGGTATGATGAGTTTGAGAGAGCGTATCGGGAATGCAGTGAAATCCGAAGAGATTATCTTATTGACAACGCACTGGCGAAGAAGAACGATGCCTCCCTGACAAAGTTCCTGCTCTCGGCGGAGTTCGGTATGGGCGAGGAGAAGCCCGACGAGGCCGCCTCCTCTCTCTCTGTTACCCTGGAGGTGGTTGACGGACCGTGAAGCTTAATCTTACCATCACACGAAAGCAAAAGGAGTTCATTGACACCTGTGAGAGCGAGGTGCTGTTCGGCGGCGCGGCAGGCGGAGGCAAGTCCTACGGACAGGTGGTTGATGCCCTGCTCTTCGCCCTTAAATATCCGAGGTCAAAGCAGCTGATTTTAAGAAGGACCTACCAGGAACTTGACAAGTCACTGATACGGACCGCCCTCTCGCTCTATCCAAGGGAAATCTTCAAGCTGAATTCCTCCACCCACACAGGGAGGTTTGTCAACGGCTCCTGCATAGACTTTGGCTATTGCGCCGGTGAAAACGATGTCTACCAGTATCAGAGCGCCGAATACGATGTGATACGCTTTGACGAGCTTACTCACTTCACCGAGGGGCAGTACCTCTACCTCATCTCCCGTGTGAGAGGGGCAAACGACTACCCCAAGCAGATAAAGTCCTCCACCAACCCGGGCGGCGTGGGGCATTCCTGGGTAAAGGCGAGGTTTATTGACCCCTCCCCGGCAGACACTCCCTTTGTCGGGGAGGACGGAATGCGACGCATTTTTATCCCCTCTATGCTAAGCGATAACCACTTCCTCACAAGGCAGGACTCAGGTTACAGAGAAAGACTTCTCGCCCTCCCCGAGCGAGAGAGGCGCGCCCTGCTTGACGGCGACTGGAACATCTTTGACGGACAGTATTTCTCGGAGTTTCAAGCGAAGGAGCATATTATATCCCCCTTCGAAATCCCCGGGAGCTGGCGCAAATACCGCACAATAGACTACGGACTTGACCGCCTGGCGGTGCTGTGGATCGCAATGGCGCCAAACGGAGTGGCATATGTCTACCGAGAGTATTGCAAATCCGACCTCCCGATTAGCATCTCGGCGCAGGATATCATAGCACGTACCCCCAAAAACGAGGACATCTATGCCACTCTCGCACCGCCGGATATGTGGTCAAGAACCCAGGAGAGTGGCAAGACAAAGGCTAGCCTGTTTGCGGAGTTTGGAGTTAATCTGACCAAGACCTCCAACGACCGCGAATGTGGCTGGCTGGCGCTGAAGGAGATGCTCCGCGTTGGCGAGGAGGGCGCTCGGCTAAAAATTTTCTCTACCTGCACAGAGCTTATAAAGTGTCTGCCCGCCTTGACGGTGGATAAGCTCCGCCCCACCGACTGCTCCACCGAGCCACACGAGCTGACCCACGCTCCGGATGCGCTCCGCGGCTTTGCAATCTTCCACCACCGACCAAGCAAGGAGGAAGCCGCGACAAAAAGGGGACGGTGGAGCGCGGATATGTGGGAGGACTTCTACTCTGCCGGCGAGGAGGCAAGACAATATCTTAAGAACAAATACGGAGAACCAATGTGAAAATCAGTAATGAAGCACAGATAAGATTAGACTATTTCTCCTCGCTCTACGAAAATGCGGTCGTAGCGATGGGAGAAGCCTTTGAGAACCTGGACAGATGTATGCGCCAGTACAGGGGCTCACGCGAGATCGACGGCTCAAACGAAGAGGCTCTGACGGTGAGAAATATCACCTATGAAATTGTTGAGAGCCAGGTGTCCTCCGATATCCCGTATCCCAAGACCGATCCTACCTCATACAGCGAGCGCCGCGAGCGCAATGCCGAGTCGATAGAGAGGCTTTGTCGAGCGCTGCGCAAGAGGCTCCCCTTTGGCGAGCTGAACGATATAGACGAGCGCTACACCTACATCTACGGCGGCAGTGTCTGGTATGTTGAGTGGGAACACGACACCGAGTATATGGGAGAGATGGGCACGGTAAAAATACACTGCCTCTCTCCGCGCGACTTTATTCCTCAGCCCGGCATTTCCAGTGTAGAGGATATGGAGTATTGCTTCCTTCGCTTTATCACAACTAAAGATGAGGTAATGCGAAGATACGACAAGACGGCGGAGGAGCTTGAGGGCTGTGAGCTTGCATACGAAAGCGGTATGGACATTCCCGAAAGAGATGCGCTTGCGCTCACCGTCTGCTTCTGGCGCGATGAGGTTGGAGATGTGGCAAGATACATCTTCTCGGGGGAAGTGACGCTTTCGGATATCCCCAAGTTCTACCACAGAAAGAGCCTCTGCTGCTCGGTCTGCGGAAAGGAGCAAAGCGCCTGTAAATGTGACACGCCCCTCCTTGTACAGGGGGATGTTGAGCGAGAGGTCCTCGAAAAAGACAAGCTGCTCCGCTCCGGCTATACCATACCTGCGGTCGCGCCCGAGGTGGTGGACGGACACACGGTTACAGTGGGTGGCAGGGAGAAAATGAAGCGAACAGAAATTCCCTACTATGTACCCAAGCTATTCCCCATTGTCATCAGGAAGAACACCTCGGCTGAGGGAGAGCTTTACGGGCAGTCGGATTGCGACTACATTCGCCCGCAGCAGCAGGCAATCAACAAGATTGAATCAAGAATTCTGCAAAAGCTGCTTCGGGCGGGCGTTACCCCGATCATGCCGGAGGACGCCTCCATCAGCGCAAACAACTCGGTCTTCGGACAGGTGATAAGAATGAAGCCCGGCGAAAGCCCCTCGCAGTACGGCAAGGTGGACACCACCCCGGATATCAGCCAGGATATCGCCGAGGCGGAAAGGCTGTATGACCAGGCAAAGCGAGTTGTCGGCATCTCAGATGCCTACCAGGGAATAGACACCGGCTTCCAGGAGTCGGGCATTGCCAAGCAGCTCAGAATATCCCAGGCGAGAGGCCGTCTTGACTCCAAGGTCAAGATGAAGAACTACCTGTACGCAGCTCTGGACCGCATTATATTCGGACTTTATCTCGCCTTTGCCGATGAGCCAAGGCAGCTCTCCTACAAGGACGCCTTTGGCAGAATACACTATGCCCAATTCAACCGCTATGATTTCATCGAATTTGATGTCAAAAGCGGCGAATATTACTACGATGATGCCTATATCTTCTCCGCCGACCCGAGCGCGTCGGATGCCAACTCGAGAGAGGCTATGTGGCAGAGAAATCTCGAAAACCTGAAGGCAGGCACGCTGGGTGATCCCCAGAGCCCCTCTACCCTGCTCCGCTACTGGCAGTGTCAGGAGAGAGCGCACTACCCCCAGGCGCGCGAGAATGTAGAATACTTCACCGAGGCGGTAAACAAGGAGGGAGGTATGCTATATGGCTAAGATGAGAAGTCTTGAGGACTATCTGAGGAGCTATTTTCGCTCGACGCATATGGAGAACGGCCCGATGAGCTTTGCCACCTACAAGGCGGAGAGCGGACAGAACGCTAAGGCCACCTACCAAAGAGCCATGCAAGAAGCGTCAATCGCAAGCGCTCTTGGCGACAGTGGCTACGGCATTACAAAAGAGAGCCTGCGCCAAAAGGGGCTATCCGCCTCCGGATACCGCGATTATTTAACACGGGTAGGGGCAGATAGGCTCGCCGCCACCGATACTGCACTGAGGCAGGAGATGGCAGAGGCAGAGGAAAAGAATGCGCAGGGCTATCTTGCCTACCTGTCCTCCTACGGCGAGGAGCAGCAGCGTATCGGAAGAAGGGTCAGCGAAACCCTGATCAGCCGCGGAGTTATAAACGCCGAGAGCGCCTACAATTATGCGGTGCAGAGCGGTCTTTCTCCCGATATGGCAAAGCAGGTGGTTGAAAGCACCTACGGTGTCCTGCGACAGAAGGTAATTGACGAGATCATGGGCAAGATCGCAATGCTCGAGCTTGATGCCAAGGGAGCAGAGATCTATGCCCGTCATATGGGGCTTTCAGACTCCGACGCCTCCTTCCTGGGCAAGGCTGCGGAAAAGCTGATAGACCACTACATCGATATTTCCGACAGCTACTACGAGCATCTCAAGGAGCTTGAGGAGCTGGGCGGACATGTCCACGGAGAATTCATTGAATTACAAAAATAAGAAAGGAATTGTACTATGAAGAACACTAAAGATAAGGCAGATGCCTACAGGAACTTTGGCTTCGGGCCCATCAAGGCGCCCTCCGCAAATGATAGCGGAATGAAGAGCTCTGTAATAAAGCCTGCAGGCGATGGCAGATCTCGCGGAGGTAAGAAATGAGCATCACGGAAAATATGGAGACGGTTGAGGGCGTGGTAGATGAGGCTACCACCCAAGAGCCCGATACCGAGGTAGAAGCCGAGCCTGAGCAGACCGCCGCGAATGACGGGGACGAGGACGAAGCCTTTACCGAGGGAATAGACTATGAGGAGCTGATGGAGGAGGATCTGAAGGAGCTGAAGGAGGAATTCTCCGAGCTTGAGAGGACCTCCAGCATCACTCAGCTGTCCAACCCTCTGCGCTATGCCGCGCTACGTGATCTTGGGCTTTCCCCCAGGGAGGCATATCTTGCAACCCAGGAAAGACGCGCACCTATGGACAACCGCGCGCATTTGTCGAGCGCTGTCGCAAGGAGAGCGGCTATGCCAAGGTCGGCTATGTCCCCAAGAGAAATGCGCCAGGCGCGCGAGCTGTTCTCGGATATGACCGATGCGGAAATAACCGCCCTGTACCAAAAGGTAACTAAATAAGAAAGGAAAGACTATGTTCAGCATTGTCAAAATATTAAACAGTGGCGCAAGCACTCCCGATGTGCTTCGCCTGCCCATCAGCGGGGATGTGGCTACCGAGAGGGGCTGTGCCCTTGTCATTAAGGATGGCGCCCTCGCCTGCCCCACCGAGGGAGATAAGCCCGAGCTTATTGTCATCGACAGAACGAGCGAGGATTGCGTAACCGCCTTCATCACCTCCCCCGAGGTGGTATACAGAATGAAGCCCCTTCTTAAGACCGAGGAGGGCGAGAATGGCGAGCTTACCACAGAGACAGCTCCCGCTATCCT
>JAFTRB010000077.1 GCA_017462445.1 Clostridia bacterium | reverse complement strand
TATAGCAATGACTCAGGATAACGGTATAAGCACATATTCTATTGGAACCGCGCGCCGACTTGAAATCGGCAAGGAATGGAATGATGTAAAGTGGAATAAGGACCATTTTCAAATACAGTATCATCGCCTGTATTATCCCATCTCGGGCAGAGCAAAGCTGCTCCTTTTGGACAAGGAGCTTGACCTTGTGGCAGGCAGAGTATATTTTATCCCTGCGTTTTCTATTGCCGAGAGCCATATAGACGGCAGAATGGAGAAGTATTACATTCACTTCCAGGCAGAGCAGCCCCTCTTTGAGATGTACCGATATCTCTCGGACAAGTATTCGGTGGAGGCAAGCTCCCACACACAGCATTTATTTGATCTGATCCTATCCTCCTATCGGGATAATTCCTATGCGGCAAGGATGCGAGTCCAGGGAGCTATGAATTTAATTATGGCGGATTTCCTTGACGGTATTTCGCTCGAGCGGGGCGGAATTGCCAAGTTTGCTCCGGTCCTCGCCTACATCAACGAGCATTTCAGGGAGAATATATCCCTTGCCACCCTTGCGGAGCTTATGAACATATCCACAATGTATTTCTCGGGCTTCTTCAAGCGAACATTTAATATCAGCCCAAAGCAATACATATTAAACAAGCGCCTGACCGAGTCCCAGCGCCTTCTTCTTGAAACCGATTTGTCGGTTAAGGAGGTTGCCTATGCGGTGGGCTTTGAGAACGAGAATTATTTTTCTGAATATTTTTCTGCCAAGGTTGGAATACCCGCGCTCCGCTTCCGCCAAAGAAGACTTTCATAGGGCGTAAAGAAAAGGTATTCACCGGGAATGTGTAAAAAATGCGTACCGGGAATGTGTAAAAAAATGCGTAGGCGATTGACAAAGCGTATATAATTTGCTAAAATAAACGAAGATTGTAAATTAACAGCTATTATCACAGAAAGGGTAAAGAAATGAAAAAGATAAGAATTGGTGTTATCGGACTCGGTCAGCGTGGCTACAATGTTACTGAGGTAGTTCTTCTTAAAAATGAGAATATAGAGGTCACAGCGGTCTGTGATGTATATCAGGACAGGGTAGAGGCGGCTCAGAAGCTTGTAAAGGATAAGACAGGAAATGTCCCCTTTGGCTCGGTTGACTATATCGATATCCTTAAGTGCGCAGAGGTCGATGCGGTATATGTTGCCTGCTCCTGGGAGGACCATGTTAAGGTTTCCATCGATGCTATGAAGCATGGCAAGATCGTTGCTATGGAGGTTGGCGGAGCTTATAGCCTTGAGGAGCTTGACCAGCTTGTCAAGACCTATGAGGAGACAAAAACCCCCATTATGATGATGGAGAACTGTTGCTTTAACCGCGAGGAGCTGCTTGCTACCTCCCTTGCGCGTGCAGGCAAGTACGGCAGAGTTGTACATTGCTCGGGTGCTTACGCCCACGATCTTCGTGATGAAATTTCTATGGGAAATATCATTCGTCACTATCGCCTTCGTAACTACACCAACCGCAATTGCGAGAATTATCCCACCCACGAGCTTGGACCTATCGCAAAGCTGCTTAATATAAACCGCGGCAACCGTATGGTCTCGCTTGTCTCTGTTGCCTCCTGCGCCTGCGGACTTGAGCAGTATATCAAGGACCACCCCGAGCTTGTTGAAAAGGACCCCACCCTCGAGGGCAGACGCTTCAACCAGGGCGATATCGTACATACCATAATCACCTGCGCAAACGGCGAGACCATTCTCCTGAAGCTTGATACCACGCTCCCCAGATATTACAGCCGTGAGTTCACCGTTCGCGGCACAAAGGGCTCTTATCATATGGATACCAATGCCGTATTCATCGACGGCGACTCCCACGGAGGCCTCGATGCCGCAGATACGGTAAGAGGCGTGCTTGACAATGCCAAGGAGTACGAGCAGGATTACCTTCACCCCGTTTGGCTCGGACTTACCAAGACCGATATGGAGAACGGCCACGGTGGAATGGACCCCATTATGTGGAGATATTTCGTTGACGCGGTACAGAACGGCAAGGAGATGCCCATAGATGTCTATGACGCAGCAGCCTGGATGGCAATAACCGCCCTCTCCGAGAGATCCATCGCCCTCGGTGGCGCACCCCAGATAATTCCCGACTACACCAACGGCAAGTGGCAGTACCGCGAGCAAAAGGATGTTGTCGATTTCTCCGAGTGCGCAGCCTATAATAAGTAATTTTCACCCATCCCCGAGCCCTCGGGGATGGGCTTTTGAATAGAGCCTTGTGAGAAATATATAATTCTTTATATGTCGTATTGTGGATATATACGAAAATAACAGCAGCGCATAGTTTCTTATTGACAATAAAACCCCTTTTTGCTACAATGAAGGTGAGCTCGAAAGTGACTCATCCTTGATTTATCTGACAAGACTCGGGCAACGCGAGGCTTGTCTTTTTATTTGCAATATGCAAGCCTGAATAGCTTTTATGAAAGGAGTGCCTATGAAAAGAATAATCGCTTTATTGCTTCTATGCTCAATAGTCTTTTCCCTCGTCGGCTGTGGAACGACCGAGCCACCTG
>JAFTRB010000076.1 GCA_017462445.1 Clostridia bacterium | reverse complement strand
TCTTTATCGGTGCAAGCCCTCGGGGAGGTCTTGGTGCTAACGCACTATGTTTGTCTTGCGACAAACCACCGAAAGAGCAATCTGCGGCAATCATCCTTGTGAGCAAGCTCCCAGATATGATTGCTCTTGATTATCAGTGGTCAGTGGTCAGTGGTCACGCACGCCATAGCTAATAATGTTAAAGAGCTTCAGTGTGCGTGCTAGCATTTTTCGGCGATTTGGGACCCGACCCAAATCGATTTGCAAGCAAATTCCCCTCAAAATGGGGGCTTAATTGATGAATATACGACCGAGAATATAAATGTGTATATAATAATTTAGGAAGGGAGTATGAGGCGTGAGCAAGAGAGTCAACGAAAACTTTTTGAATATATTTATGGATATTGAAAGGCTGTGCTGTGACAAGTTCGGTCTTGCCTCCGGCGGTGTCACCGAGTACATCAGCCGCCTTAACAACGCGCGCTTTGCTCCCGACAGAGATGAGGTACTGCCAAAGCTTGTAAGATATAGAAATCTGAGAAACCGCTTTGCCCACGAGCCGGGAGCGGTCAAGAAAAGCGACGAGCTTGGCAAGGATGACATCAAGTGGGTGAGCCGATTCCGCTCGGATCTCTCCCGTAAGAAGGACCCCATATCCCGCTATCTGCGCCAGGCCTGGTGGTATTCATTCTTCAGAAGAGCGCGCAATGCTCTGCTTATTATTCTGGGTATTGCGGTTGTGGTGCTTGGCATTGTGGTTTATCTGCTTGCCACAAACTGATTGGGGGATTGTATGAGGTGCAATTATCATAACCATACCTACCGCTGCGGTCACGCAAGCGGCACCGAGGAGGAGTATATAAAAAAGGCTATCTCCGAGGGTATCCGTGTTTTGGGATTTTCGGATCATACCCCGTATATATTCCCGGGTAGCTTTGTTTCCTACTGCCGTATGGATATCTCGCAGATCGGTGACTATTTCAGTACGCTGGTTGCCTTAAGAGAGAAGTATCGCGGCTACATAGATATTAAGATTGGCTTTGAGGCGGAGTATTATCCCCGATATTTCCCCGGCCTTCTGGAGGAGTATCGCAAATACCCCTTGGATTATCTTATTTATGCGGGGCATTACATCGGGCATGAGGGGGCGGAGGACTGCTTCTGCGCCTTTGATGCTACCGACTCGCCCTGCCGTCTTTCCGCCTATACCGATATGACCATCGCCGCTATGCAGACGGGAAGGTTCTCTATGCTGGCGCATCCGGATATGATGCACTTTGTCGGGGACCTTGACCTTTACAGGCAGGAGGCGGCAAGGCTTGTCAGGGAGGCAAAGAGGCTTGGCATTCCGCTTGAGATAAACCTTAACGGTATCAGGGATAGGAGATATTACCCAAACCCTGCATTTTGGGAGGTTGCGGAGCGCTGGGCGCTGATGCCTTCCTCGGCTTTGATGCCCATATGGTAAGGCATGTGGCGGATAGAGGAGAGATACTTGAAGGAATGCGCTTTGCCGACAGGTACGGAGTAAATCTGCTCGACGAGGTGGAGCTGAAGAATCCGTTGTTTTAGTTGTTAATAGTGTACAGTGGTCAGTGGTCAGTGGTCAGTGGTGTAGGGACCGGCGTCCTCGACGGTCCGTGTAGGATAACCCGGAAAGTATAGTGGTCAGTTATTAAAGCCTTCCCCTTGAGGGGAAGGAGGACCGCGGAGCAGTGGATGAGGTGTCAATTAAAGTTTGATGCTCACTATGGCTTAGTCTTTTATCCCTGCTCTGTTACACCTCATCCGTCATCTTCGATGACACCTTCTCCCGCTGGAGAAGGCTATGGGAAGCAAACACCCATTGTAGGGACCGGCGTCCCGACGGTCCGTGTAGGATAACCCGGAAAGTATAGTGTTCAGTTATTAAAGCCTTCTCCTGTCGGTGAAGGCTTTGGTTTTTTATTCGTTTTTTCAAAGGAGGCTTTATGAGGGACAAAATTTGGGAAGAAATGTACGAAAGGGCGAGGGGCGTGTTAAATTCTCGCCAAATATCCGACTATGTAAGCTGTGGCGAGGTGGCGGCTGCCGTCCGCTCCTCCTCGGGGCGGATATACACGGGGGTGTGTATTGACACCTGCTCCACCCTCGGTATTTGTGCCGAGAGGAATGCGATATTCAATATGATAACAAATGGCGAGAGCGAGATTGATCGGGTGCTTTGCATTATGCCCGACGGCTCCTCGGGCGCTCCCTGTGGTGCCTGCCGCGAGTTGATGGTTCAGCTGATGGCTGGGAGATATCATAATATAGAAATAATGATGGATTTTGAAACCGGAAGAACGGTAAAGCTCGGTGAGATAACTCCCGAGTGGTGGATTAAGTGAGGTATTATGAAGCTTGCAATCAGTGCTTTGGTTAAGTTTTTATTCGGGCTTTTGCTTGTGGGGGCGCTGCTCTTTCTCCCAGCAGGGAGCCTTGAATATTATAACGGCTGGCTATTTATCTGCCTTTTGTTTATACCGATGCTCTCCCTCGGTGTGGTTCTTTTAATAAAATCGCCCGCCCTGCTGCAAAAGCGTCTCTCCGTCAAGGAGAAGGCAGGCACTCAAAGGGGCGTGGTAATGCTCTCGGGGCTAATGTTCCTTGCGGGCTTTGTGGTAGCAGGTCTTGACTATCGCTTTGGCTGGTCGAGCGTTCCGCTTTGGGGCGTGATTGCTTCCTCGGTGGTACTGCTTATAGCCTATATCCTCTATGCCGAGGTTATGCGAGAGAATGCCTATCTTTCAAGAACCGTGGAGGTACAGGAGAACCAAAGAGTTGTGGACACAGGTCTTTACGGAATTGTGCGCCACCCGATGTACGCGGTGACAATTTGGCTCTTTCTTGCTATCCCCTTGGTGCTTGGATCGCTCTGGGCGCTGCTCTGCTTCCTGCCCTATATCCCCATAATTGTGGTGCGGCTCTTGAACGAGGAAAGGTTGCTTGAAAAGGAACTTGATGGCTATGCTGACTACAAAAAACGGGTAAAATACAGGCTGATACCCTTTGTGTGGTAGGTCGTAGAAGTCCGTTTTATTGTACATATACAGGCGTATAATAGAATCAAATAAAGAATTTGGAGGCTTGTATGAATAAATTCAAGGTTGGCGATACTGTAAAATGGCAGGGCGATGACGGCGTTTTGTGCGGAATAATAATTAATCTTGAGCGCAGTTGTGCGGTGACGCACAATATGGACATTGGTATATGCGAGGTCGAGACGAGCAGGCTTTGCTATATTCCGCAGATTAAGCTTGGTGCGGATGACTTTGCCGCTCTTATCCGCCTTGAGGGGGATTTGTCCGCTCTTGTTGAAAATGATGCGAGGAATATAGAAAACATAGATGGCTACCTTTTCTCCGTCTCTGATTTGCTCTCCGCGCTTAATAAAATCAAGGCCGGCGGAATTGATAAAGCTGCCTACTTGGTTTGGTATGAGCTTGTGTCTGGGGTAATCTATAACGACCTTGAAACCGAGGAGGGCGAGCTTTATTGCGATGCTGATGCCTTGGATCTGATGCATACGGAGCTGCCCGTTACCCTTGATGAGGACTCGGGCGAATACATAGACAGGGCAATCAGCATTGGCGAACACTTTATAGAGGACAGGGAAAGGCCGCTACTTGACAGAAGGTATCCCGATGATATCAAGCGAAGATTGCTTGTGCAAATGGATAATGATGACTTAATGGCGATGGCAGACGAGGAGACGGTTATTCTCTACCGCCGCTTTGCCGAGGAGCTTGCCCCTTCGGGGGACAGATTTGCTCTCCGCGCTGTAGCCTACGGCTGCTATGGCGGGAACCGCGCCTTCGACTGTGATTGGGAGCGCTCGCGTGATTGCCTGATCCGCCTATTCGAGGATGGCGAGGATGATGAAAAAAGGGAATTCTACGCAAATACCCTTGGATATATCTACTATTACGGCAGATGCGAGGGCGGTGTTCCCGACTACGAGAATGCCTACAAGTATTTTTCCTATGCTGCCCTGAGTGGGGTATACGAAGCAAAATACAAGCTTGCCGATATGTACAGGAATGGGTACGGAGTTGTTAAATCAAGGGCTCTTGCAGGCAGCCTGATAAGAGAGCTTTACCGCGAAAACCTGAAATATATATATGATGGCGTTTTCGAATCCAAGCTTGCCGACATCGCCCTCCGTATGGGTAATATCTCCCTCGACTGGGAGGATGAGGAGGACAAGAGTTATGAGGCAGCTCTCTATTACTACACCCAGGCGGATTACGCCATCCGTATGAGGATGATGGAGTGCGATTACTACGGTGACGAGAAGGTTGCCCGCGCGATAGCAAAAGCTCTTGAGGACACCCGCTCGGCAATTGGCGAATGGAGGAAGGACAGCGTACATTACTGTTCGCTTGAATGGCTGCTTGGAGATGTGCTTGAGGGCTGCAAGAGACTTGATTTGGTTATCAAGAAGTATAAAAACGGTGATTATAGCTTCACCTTCTCCCCTCGCAGGCGGAGGAATAAGCCCTTCGCAAACAAGATGCTTATCACCGTACCGGCGCTTGATATGTGCGGTCTTTATGATAGCATAACCCTGAGGTATAAGACAGATACCCCGATTGACGAGGAGCTGATTGGAAGGGTTATTTCTGTTGACGGTTTGGATTATAGCGGTCTTTATTTTGACGGTGAAAGGATAGCTTCTCTTTGCGGTAGCTTTATATTGAAGGACCAAGGTCGCAAGGATGAGAAAAAATATCGGGTGGCAACCGTATGCTTGGGTCCCTCCGCAAAATATGACTATTGTCTTGGTAGCGAGGATATATCTGTCGGCGACAGGGTGGTTATAAGTCTGCTTGGAAAAGAGTATGAGACAACAGTTCTCAAAATCACCGAGCGCCGAGCAAGCGAGCTTGTTCTTCCACTCAAAGCCTACACGAGCATTTTAAGAAGGGTTTGAGGGGGAAAATGCGTTGGCTCACGAAGCCAATATTAATTAGAAGGGAACTGTGGTATGCATAATAAAGGAAGCTATATATCGTTAGCAGAGCATAATCCTGAATTGGTTTTGGAGTGGAACTATTCAAAGAACGAAGATATAACACCTGATGCTATATCATATGGTTCTGCCAAAAAGGTTTGGTGGATATGTGCGAATGGGCACGAATGGATATCTTCTCCAAACACAAGAACAAGAGGAAGTGGGTGTCCCGAATGTGCCATGGCTCAACGCATTATAACTAAAAGGGAAAATATTGTAGCAAAACGGGGTTCTCTTGCGGATAATAATCCGTGTTTGGCTTCTGAATGGCATCCAACAAAAAACCATCCTTTAACACCGAGCGACTTTACAGCATCTTCAATAGAAAAGGTATGGTGGCAATGTAAAGAGGGGCATGAGTGGCAAGCAGAAATTCGTAGTAGAAATAGTGGCAATGGATGTCCGATTTGCTCTGGGCATTTAATTATCCCGGGAATTAATGACTTGCAAACGATTAGGCCCGAGTTAGCAGCAGAATGGCATCCCACTAAAAACGGAAAGCTATCTCCGTCGGATGTGTCGCTTCACAATGGAAAAAAAGTGTGGTGGCAATGCAAAGAGGGGCATGAGTGGCAAACAGTGATTTGTTGTAGAACCAAGGGCAATGGATGCCCGATTTGCTCGGGTCACAAAATCCTTGTTGGGTTCAATGATTTGCCAACACAAAACCCCAGACTTGTGAGCGAGTGGAATTGGGATAAGAACGGAACACTACGCCCGGAAAATGTTACTGCAAATTCTAATAAAAAGGTGTGGTGGAGATGCCAAAAAGGACACGAATGGCAAGCTATTGTTAGTAAAAGAAACAAGGGTACTGGTTGCCCATTCTGCTTTGGAGAGGCGAAAACAAGTTTTCCGGAACAGGCATTGTTTTTTTATCTCAGACAGATTACAACCGCATATAATCGATATGTAGTTGATGTTAAAACAGAGATAGATATTTATTTGCCGGAGCATAAAATCGGTGTTGAATATGATGGCGCTTATTTTCATAAAGGAACAAGGGCTGAACAACGCGAGAGGAGAAAAAACGATAAGCTTAATTCGCTTGGCGTTTTGTTAATCAGGGTAAAGGAGATTGAGGAGTGTTCAAGTCCGCATACATTTTACTCAAGGCCGGGGGCAACAGATGCTGAATTAACAAAAACGATTGAAGATGTTATTGCACATATCTCTGAAATTATTCAATCGAAAGTGGATATATCGATAGATGTTTCAAGAGATAGGAGTCAAATATACGAGCAATATGTATTAAGCGAAAAGGAAAAATCGTTGTTGGCGAAGGCACCCGAGATTGCTGAAGAATGGCATCCAACAAAGAACGGAAGGTTGATTCCGGCATTTGTTAGTGTTCGTTCTAACAAGAAAGTTTGGTGGCAATGCAAAGAGGGGCATGAGTGGCAAGCGGTTATTAATAGTAGAGCTAGTGGTGTCGGCTGTCCATACTGTGCTGGCAAACGGGCGATTATAGGCAAAAATGATTTAGCAACAGTTTCCACTGCTTTATCAGCGCAATGGCATCCCAGTAAAAATGGCGCGTTAACTCCTCAAAAGGTTACAATGAAATCGAACAGAAGAATTTGGTGGGTGTGCGAAAAAGGTCATGAGTGGCAAGCGATAGTTTCTGATAGAACTAATGGCCGAGGTTGCCCATTTTGTTCAGGAAAACAAGTTCTTGAAGGATTTAACGATTTAGCAACTACAAATCCACAGTTGGCGATGGAATGGCATCCTAGCAAAAATGGAAAGTTGAAGCCTACAAATATAACCGCCGGATCGGATAAAAAGGTTTGGTGGAAATGTGAGAACGGACACGGGTGGGAGAGTGTCATTTCTAGCAGAAATATTGGTTGCGGTTGCCCCTATTGTGCTGGGCAAAGAGTTATAAAAGGTTATAATGACTTGGAAACACTAAATCCCATATTGGCGGCTGAGTGGCACCCGACAAAAAACGGAACACATACTCCCGCAGATTATATGCCCGGTTCGAACAAAAAAGCTTGGTGGCTGGGAAAATGCGGTCATGAATGGGAGGCTATTATTTATAGCAGAAATGCTGGTAGTGGCTGCCCCTATTGTGCAAGCCAACGCATTCTAGTAGGTTTTAATGATTTAGCAACTATTAATCCACAGTTGGCGATGGAATGGCATCCAAGTAAAAATGGCAATTTAACTCCTAGAGATGTAACATCTAGAAGCAATAAAAAGGTTTGGTGGATGTGCGCAAAGGGGCATGAGTGGATGATTTCTATTAATACAAGAACTCGAGGAAACAAGTGCCCTTATTGCTCGAATCAACTTGTTTTGCGGGGGTATAATGACTTGGAAACATTAAATCCCATATTGGCGGCTGAGTGGCACCCGACAAAAAACGGAACACATACTCCCGCAGATTATGTGCCCGGTTCGAACAAAAAAGCTTGGTGGCTGGGAAAATGCGGTCATGAATGGCAAGCGGTAATAGCAAGAAGAAATGAAGGCGTGGGATGTATGGCCTGTTATCAAATGAGAAGAAAGAGAAAAAACTAAAAACAACCCCCGGTTGTCGAAATTGCGACAACCGGGGGTTGCTCTTAAAACCTCGGGGGTGTAATGCTGAAGGTGGAAAATTATAGCATAGTGGGACAAGTTTCCTCTCAACCCCATCGAGGGGTATCGAGGAAAACCCAGATACTCGTCATCTTACGGGGGATGACGAGTGTTGCGAACTGGATTTTGTCACCCCTGTTTAAGTACAAAGGCGCTTTGAAGAAGTGTGTAGGGCAAAGATGCTTGCACGATATTTAGAAGAAAACGGTGACAAAACCCGGTTCTCTGGGGGTAGCAGCTCCATACACCCCCTGTTCGGGACTGAGTGCTGAGATGGAGGATCGTTTAAAAAACAAATACCCGATGCTCTTAAAACCTCGGGGTTGTCTGGCTCTGCTACCCAGATTCGAACTGGGGACCTCATCCTTACCAAGGATGTGCTCTACCAACTGAGCCATAGCAGCATGTCAAAGGATATTTCCTCGTGACGCAGACTATTATACCAAAAGATCTGGGGTTTGTCAATACCTTTTTGAAAAAAAGCGAAAAAGATTTGAGAGGGAGGGAAATTGAAAATGGTTGGGTTGTGGATTGCCTTTAGTGGGGTTTGCTCTTGGTGG
>JAFTRB010000075.1 GCA_017462445.1 Clostridia bacterium | reverse complement strand
TTGAATACAAAATGGCGATTAAATCCATAGATCTAACCGCCATGCTGTTCTGCGCTCTTTTTAAGCTCACAAATATTTTCGATTTTTTCTTAAAACCTATTGACTTTATTTAGCAGGTTTCTATTTACACAAGGCGCAGATGGCGGCGGTACTCTGTCGGAGTTGCTCCGCGGCTATGCTTGAAGTGCTTGGTAAAATGCTCGGGTGTTTTGAAGCCGCAGGCCTCCGCAATCTCGTAGATCGTCATCTCCCCCTCGCACAGGAGTATTTCTGCGTGGCGGAGGCGGATTTCGTCAAGGCACTGTCGCGGAGTTTTGCCCAGCTCCTTGCGGAAGAGCGCACCCAAATAATAGGGGTGATAGCCCAGAGCGGATGCGATTTCACTGTTGGTCAGCGGCTCGGCAAAATGGAGCTTCATATAGCCGAGGGCATCCTCTACGGTTCTGCTATTTGCTTTTGACCGATTATCAAGGTGGCATATCTCTTCGATCAGCGCCGCCAGAACGGCAGAGATAAGGCCATTGTCCTCCCTTGCTATGTGCAATTCGTGCAGCCTTGACAGATACCATCTCAGGTTGTCGCCTCCCTCCGCGCAGAAGGCGGTGAAAAAGCGCTCTCTGCCAAGCTCGATTTGTGAAGGGCAGAGCCTTGCCTCATCATAGTCTGCAAGATAGACAGGGGGCATCACTCCCTCGCGGGGATAGCCGTCGACAAAGTCGAAATTCACTGTATAGAAGGACATGTTGGTTTCCTTGTCCGCCACCAAAAGGTAGCTTATTCCCGCGGGGTAGTAGAGCAGTGTTCCGGGGACAAGGGCGAGCTCGCGCCCCTCGGTCAGCATTTTTCCTCCTCCCGAGAGGACATAAAGCAGCCTGCAATCGTACGCCCTTGTATACTGCTTGTTCTTTATTCCGGTTGTGCGGTTTATGTGTCTCAGATAGGGGTTGAGCTGCTTCATTTTTACCTCAATCTTTGTTTTTGACAGATTTATGTTTGTTATTCACCTTGATTATATCACAAAAATGATATAAAATGCAACTGTAAAAATAAAGCATTTGAGGTTTTTATGACAGAAATATTTTCTTTAGCCAATTTAGTCGGTCTACTTGGAATTATTTGCTCAATAATTATCTATCAGCAAAAGAGCAGGGTAGGGCTTCTTGTTGCCAAGCTCGTCTCGGATGTGGTTTGGTTTGCCTATTATATGCTTATATATGCCTATTCCGGCGCGGCAATTGCGGTAATCGGTATGGCTCGCGAGGTCATATTCATCAATCGGGAGAAGAGGTGGGCAAAATCTCCGCTATGGCTAGCGCTGTTCCTTGCGCTGTCGGTGCTGTCGGGTATTGTAACCTGGAAGAACGCCTATTCAATATTCCCCTGTGTGGCATCGGCTTTGGCGGTTATCGGATTTTGGATCGGCAGACCTAAGCTTTCCCGCTTCCTCTCCTATCCGATATCGGTATCAATGCTGGTTTATGCAATCTCCAATGTGGCTTGGCTCGCTATTGCCAACGAGGTGATGAGCATTTGCTCCTCGGTGATAGGGAATATCCGCCACGATTTTAAGAGTAAGCCTGTGGCTGTACCGACCGACGGCGAGCCTGATGAGCTAATGGAAGCTTGCGGCGAGGCTCTTGCCACCGATGGCGAAAAGGGCGTTGCCTTGGAGCTTGACAAGGATAACAGGGAGGAATAAAGGAATGAACAAACCGAATATTAACCCCCTTGACAGAACAAAGGGGCTGATTCAGATAGTACACGATTTTGAGTTTGTGGCGCTGAATTTAGGGCTTGGCTACACCGAGCTTGCAAATATGAGCTATGACGAGAAATATGACTACATGTGTACCCGTGTCAAGAAACTAAGCGATAGAGGCTATGGCGGTGTTTGCCTGAACACCGGCTTTCGGCAGTATCTTGAAAAGGATAGGGATATAGAGCTTGCTATGTCTATCGCAAGATATGCCAAGAGCCTCGGTATGGCGGTGTGGATATATGACGAGCAGTATTACCCCTCCGGGGCTGCGGGCGGCGCTACATTGATCGACCACCCCGAGCTTGAGGCGCTGGGGCTGGCTCTTGTAAAGCGTGATATTGAGACAACGAGCCGAGTTCCTGTGAGGATAGCCTCGCCGTACGGTCACTCGGAGATGAAGCACGCGGTTGCCGTGCCTGTCGTTGACGGCAAGCCTGCTTACGCCGATGCGCTTGATATCTCGGATAAGAGGGATCTGTCGGGCGGTCTTTGCGTCTATCTTCCCGAGGGGCGCTGGCAGGTCTATGCCTTCTTCTACCGCGCGATCTACGAATGCTCGCATTACCTGGATTCGTTCCGAGCCTCCAGGCGGTATATCAATGTTTTTGACAGGAGGGCAGTCGAGCGCTTCTATGATGTGACCTTTACCGAGGGGTATAAAAAGCACTGCGAGAGGCTTGGCGATTTGGTGGATGCGGTCTTTACCGACGAGCCGAATTACACCTTCTATGTTGAGGTGGACCCGAGCAAGGCAAAAACGAGGTACAATTCCCATTCGATATATGAGCCGGGCGACCCCGAGGTCGTCGCCTATCCGTATATCCCCTGGACGACCGATATGGTGGAGAGGTACAGGGATAGCTACGGGGAGGATATAGTTCCGCTTTTGCCCTATCTCTTTGAGGAATGTGAGGGGGCGGCTGATGTCAGGGGAAGGTTTTACAGCCTGACCTCCGAGCTTCTCCGCCTGGGCTTCCCGAAATACTACCGCGAGAGGCTGGAGGAGGAGGGCGTTCTCCTTGGCGGACACTGGCTCTGGGAGGAGGCGCTGGATAACCAGCCCAAGGCGTTCGGTGATATAATTGCCCAGCTTGCGGAGCTGTCAATTCCCGGCTGTGACCTGCTTTATTCCGCGCCTGACAAGCTGAGATACTCCATAGCCCTTCGCCTTGCGTCCTCGGCTGCGCACCTGGCGGGGAAGGACAGGGTAATGATAGAGGCGTCGAATATGGTGGATAAGGACCAGACGATGAGTCTGAAGAGGCTTAAGGGGGCGGCGGCAATGATGTTCGCCCACGGAATTAACCTTATAACCTCCTATTACGGCGAGGATATCCTGCCTCCCTGTGAGATGGCGGAGTATGCCTGCTTTGTTTCCGCTATGAGCAGCCTGTTCAGCGGCGGAGAGAGCATAAACGACACTCTGCTTTATTACCCTTATTTGCAGCTCGCCGAGCGGACAAAGCCCTCGGTTCTTAGCGGACCGCCTAAAGCGGATGCCGATTGCTTTGGTGTCGCCGCTTTATGCGAGGAGCTGATAAAAAGGCAGGTCGGCTTTGATATAGTGAACCTGTCCTTTTTGAGCGAGGCGAGGACCGAAAACGGCTGCTTGGTCCTGAAAAATGGCAAACGTTTCAGCAAATTGGTGCTTCCTGCCCTGGATAGCGCAGACCCCGGGCTTGCTCGGATAGTCGAGATGGCTCAATGCGCAGGCGTCAGGATTTATTCTCCAAGAGCCAAGATCGACGGGCTTGGGGCTGCGCCGATGCCCATTGAAGATATTTCACCCTCTGAGGTATATCCTCTCTTTAAGCATCCTCTTGTGCTTATGTACCGCTACAAGCTGTCCGACCACGAGCTTATTCTGCTTGTAAACAGCGGAGAGCGTAGCGAGGATATCACTCTCGCGCTCCCCGAAGGAGGCTCCTATCTTGAGATGATCCCGGAGAGCTATTCGACGCAGAGCATCGACTGCGCCACCGTGGACGGAGGAGACAGCCTCACGCTTTCCATTGAGCCTTTGGGATACAGAATAATAGTTAAATATTAAGACACGATAACCTCCGCAAAGTGGAATTAACCCCTTGAATTTGCAGATAAAGTATGCTATACTAGGGGAAAATGACTTTGCGGAGGCTTTTTATGAAGGTTTTGGTTTGGAATGAATATAAGCACGAAAGGGAAAATGCCACGGTCGCCGCTGTTTATCCCAAGGGAATACACGGGCAGATTGCCGACTTCCTTGCAGAGGCGGGGCACGAGGTTCGCTGCGCTACCCTTGACGGGGAGAACTGCGGAATAACAAAGGAGCTGCTTGAATGGGCAGATGTCCTTATCTGGTGGGGGCATATGGCTCACCACAAGGTGCCCGACGAGGTCGCTTATATGGTCCGCGATGCGGTGCTTGGAGGACTTGGAGCGATATTCCTTCATTCTGCGCACAAGTCCAAGCCCTTTATGTATCTTCTGGGCACATCTGCCAACCTCACCTGGCGCGAGAGCGGAGACAGTGAGACGCTTTGGGTAATCGAGCCGGGCCACCCCATAACCCGTGGCATTGACAGATATTTCACTCTCCCTGCAGAGGAGACCTACGGCGAGCCCTTTGTTATCCCCACGCCCGATAAGCTCCTTCTGATAGGCAACTTCTCCGGCGGCGAGGTGTTCCGCTCGGGCTGTCTGTTTGAAAGAGGGAACGGCAAGATCTTCTACCTCCAGCCCGGTCACGAGACCTTCCCGACCTACTATGATAAGAATGTCCAGCTTATAATCAAGAATGCGGTGGAATATCTTAAGAGCGACTATCGCACCTACACAGGCTGTCCACATGTGAGAAAAAATACAGATAGCGAGCCTTATGTAATTTGACACGGGCGCTTACTTTAATAAAAAATGCAAACAGAGGTTTACAATATGAATAAAGGAATTGACCTTCCGATAATCCCCTTGGGAAAGCCCAAGGAGGAAGAGACAAGCCCCAAGGATAAGAGCGCCGAGAGCGTTGCTGTCCTGATGCTTGAAAAATACGGGGAAGCCTTTTCGGAGCTTGCAAAATGAGGCTGCTGAATAAAGAGGAGCTGATCCTTTTGCACACCCTCATGTCAGAGAAGCTTGGTACAAGCGAGGGACTGCGCGATGAGGGGCTTCTGGAGAGCGCGCTTTATAGCGTCGGGCAGAGCTTTGGCGGCGTGGAGCTATACCCCTCGCCTGTCGAGAAATGCGCCCGCCTTGCCTACAATCTTATAACAAACCACGCCTTCATTGACGGAAACAAGCGGATTGGCGTGCTTTGTATGCTCGTTTTGCTTGAGCTGAACGGTATTCGACACAGTCTGACAAACGAGGATGTTATCTCCATCGGTATGGGTGTTGCCCGCGGTGAGATGGAGTATTCCGACATTCTCTTGATTCTTAAGGAGAAATGTGAAAAATGACACTTCCGACTACAATATTTCTTTACATTGCCACGGCGGTTTCGGTGGCTGCCTTCTTCATCTACTTCCTGGATAAATGCCTCGCTAAGGCGGGCGCCTGGAGAGTACCCGAGAAGGTCCTTCTATCCCATTCCGTTCTATTTGGCGGAGTTGGCGGCCTTGCTTCGATGCTTCTGTTCCGCCATAAGACGAAGCACTGGTATTTCTATCTTGCCAATATCCTCGGCATTCTCCTCACCCTTGGTGTGGCGGTAATTTGCGAGTATCTTGGCGGTGGAGATATTTTTTAGGCCCTTTTGTTTTGTAAAAGAAAGACGCCGCTT
>JAFTRB010000074.1 GCA_017462445.1 Clostridia bacterium | reverse complement strand
TCGTCGCGCTCGACGACGCGGTGGGTCTGATCCTCTTTGCGATCTCGTTCGGCGTGGCGAAAGCATTGACCGTCGGCGCGGTATCCGTCGTGTCTATTCTCGTCGAGCCGTTGCTCGAAATCGTGCTTTCCATTGGACTCGGCGCGGCTATGGGCTTTTTGTTCAGCCTTTGCGAACGGTTTTTCCATTCTCGGTCCAAACGCCTTTCCGTTTCCGTCGCGTTCGTGTTCCTCACCATCGCCCTTTCCATGCTTAAATTCGAAATCAAAGGCGTACATATCGGCTTTTCTTCCTTGCTCGTTTGCATGATGCTCGGCACGATCTTTTGCAATATTTGCGATTTTTCGGAAGAGCTGATGGACAGGGTAGACAGGTGGACAGCGCCGCTCTTTGTTCTCTTCTTCGTTATAAGCGGAGCAGAGCTGGAGCTTAATGTTTTCACAAACTGGCTTATAGTTCTTATCGGTGTCGTGTACATCATCTCTCGCTCGGCAGGTAAATACCTCGGCGCCTTCTCCAGCGCCAAGCTCACTAAATGCGAGCCCAACATAGTCAAATACCTCGGCATCACCCTTCTTCCCCAAGCAGGTGTTGCTCTCGGTATGGCGAACAAGGCGGTTGTTTCTCTTGAGGGTGGCGATTTGGTGCTTAATATCACCCTCTTCGCTGTTCTCGTCTACGAGATCGTCGGTCCCTTCCTGACAAAGATTTCACTCCTCAAGGCGGGTGAGATTCAGCCTGAGCACAGAAAGAGCGCAAGAGACGAGCACAGGGCAAAAATGGAAGCCGAAAGCGAGCAAATCCAGATGGATATTCCTCCCATAGAGGAGCATCTTGCTGCTGAGGATGAGCCCACTATCGAGGCACCCCGGGACACCGAATAATACAAAAATGTAACAAAAACGGAGGAACGCATATGGAATTATGGGACATATACGATGTAAATCATAACCCAACGGGCAAAACCCACGAGCGTGGTAAGCCCTTGGGCGAGGGTGAATATCATATGACCGTGCATATCGCAATCTTCTCCACCGACGGCAGGCTCCTGATACAGCAGCGAACCTGTGATCGCGCCTCCTTTGGTGGTATGTGGGACATCTCCTGCGCCGGCTCGGTGCTTGCCGGTGAGGATAGCGCAATGGGCGCTCACCGCGAGCTTATAGAGGAGCTGGGGCTGGACCGTGACTTCAGCGGAATTCGCCCCCATATGACAGTAAATTATGAAAACGGCTTTGGCAACTACTATCTTCTTACCGAGGATGTGGATATCTCCGCTCTTCGGCTCCAGGCGAGCGAGGTTGCCGATGCAAAATACGCAAGCCTTGAGGAAATTTTGTCATTGATAGACAAGGGCGAGTTTATCCCCTACCACAAAAGCTTTATCTCCTTCCTCTTTGATTTGAGGCGCAGATATTCAACGCATAACAGTTAAAAAAAGACACGGGTGCCGCCGTACGGAGGCACCCGTATCTTTTTACCTAGAAATTATAGCCACCCATTCCCCAGCGGCTGACCTCCCGATAGTTTACATAAATTCTATCCTTGGGAATGTCAAGCTCTCTTGCTACCAAATGGCATAACCTTTGAGTGAGCGCATCGTATTCGCCATCCTCGGCCTTCCCAAATATTTCAACTTTTATCATAGCGCAGGGAGTAACCGAGTCGCCTGCGAATGCCATCGAGCATTCATCAATGAAGGAGAGCATCAGCCATCTCTCGCTCTTTCCGTTGATTAGCGATATCGCCTCGCCAAGCTCCTTTGTAAGTGTTCTTTTTTTGTCCTCGCTGATTTTTACCGAGGTAACGGTTGAGATATATGGCATTTTATTCTCCTTTAATTTTATTTATAGATTTAATTATTTCCCCGTATGTATAGAGCGAGCCTAAACAGCATAGCGCGCGGGAGTCCTCCTTGGCTGCCCGTGTCGCCTCTCCGACCGCCTCGCTGATGCCAACGCAGGGGGTAGCCTTGATGCCAAAGGAGCTTAGCACCTCGCAGTATTCCTCGGCGGGCAGTGCTCTTGGGTTGTCGGGTGTAATAACAAAGGCTCGGTCTGCCACCCTCGCAAGATAGCCTGCAATTGTGCGGTAGTCCTTGTCCTTAAGCACTCCTGTTATTACATAAACCTTTTTATCGCCAAAGTAATAGGAAATGCTCCCCGTGGCGCTCTCGATTCCCTCCGGGTTGTGCGCTCCATCAAAGATGGTTAGCGGATCGTCTGCTATAATCTCAAATCTTGCAGGCCATCTGGCGTTTTCCAAGCCCCTGCGGATAGCATTATCGGATATCCCAAGACCTCTTTTTTGGAGCATGTCTGTCGCCTCCAGCACAAGCGCGCAGTTTCTTGCTTGATATAGTCCGAGCAGCTTGATGCGTATACCCGTGTGAGATTTATACGATAGCTCCGCACCATCAAGATTGGCAGAATGCAAACAAAGGTTGTCATAATCCATTGCTATGAATTCCGAACCAAGCGCATATGCTCGCTCGGCAATCACATCCGCGGCACTTTTGCTGTTGCCTCCGTAGAGGACGGGTGCCCCGGGCTTGATTATTCCCGCCTTTTCCTTTGCGATTTCCTCAACCGTCGAGCCGAGGAAGGCGGTGTGGTCCAGGGATATCCCCGTTATAACCGAAAGATATGGCGAGTCAATAATATTCGTGGAATCCAGTCTGCCGCCCATACCGCATTCCAAAACAACAACATCCACCCGCATCCTCTTGAAATACTCGAAGGCTATAACGGTTATCAGCTCAAACTCGGTGGGCTTATCAGTCATTCCCTCGGCATATGGACGGATTTCGTCACAGATTTCGGCAAGCATTTCGTCGGTTATCGGCTCACCGTTCACCTGCATTCTTTCATTAAATCTGACTATATAGGGCGAGGTGTACAGTCCAACTCTTAGCCCCGATTCCTTAAGAACAGAGCTGAGCATAGAGCAGAAGGAGCCCTTGCCGTTCGTTCCGGCAACATGGATAAAATTCAGGCCCTTTTGCGGATTTCCCATTCTCTCACACAGCTCACGCGTTCTGTCAAGCCCCGGCTTGCAGAAGGTCCAGCTTATTCCGTGTATATACTCCAGAGCCTCCTCATAGGTCATATTCTACCGACCTCCTTCTATATCATCTACAAGCCTTCTGAAGGACTTGCTCTTAAACAATAGGCAAATCAGGAAAATCTCACAGGGAGCTATGCAAAGATACATCGGTATCCGCCAAAGCACCGCCCAGCCGTAAAAGGTATAAAGACCTATTGGCTTTATTATCATCGAGCCAACTATGTGAGCGGTAGCGCCCGAGATGATTATCTTCAAATTTCCATTTTGCTTTACAATATATTTTGCAAATATACCCGATACAACTCCTACCATAGCAGCGCCAAGGGTGACGATCAGGTTTGGCGGATAGCTTTGTCCGGATAGCAGGTAGCTGATAAGATCGCTGCCTAAGCCAACCACACCGCCAACCACAGGACCGAATACTATCCCGGATATTATGATAGGTAGGTTCTCAAAGGTGATGCGAAAAAGTCCGCCGCCGAAGTTTAACACACTTTTGCAGAAAATACCGATAATTACGCTCATAGCCACAAGCATAGCGGCAAGCGTGAGAGTTTTGATGTTTTTGAATAGCATAAAAAAATACCTCCTTTTACAGATTACATCTTCTGCACCAGGGGGTACCCAATATTAAGGAGATAAGCTCCAGGTATTCGATGGCAACAGTGGGATGCGAAGGATACACCGCAAGCCAAAAGGCTTTTCGTCCCTGTGACAACTCCCCGTCCACAGGGCACTATACGCGTATTCTTCTACTCTGTTCGTATGCAAGACTATTGTAGCATATTCTTTTCTCTTTTTCAAGTAGTCTTTCCAAATTTTTCGGAAAAATGCAACAAGGCGGCCGTTGTCTACTCGCGGTGGATTTATCCCTCGAACCGGCTATTAAAAAATATAAAATCTACCAATAGTGGGTTTTAATCCTAAATAATATATGCTACAATAGGGGTGTAATGAAATGAAGGAGGGCTTATGGACTCGATAAGTATAGGAAAAACTATAGCCGCGCTCCGTCACCGCAAGGGCTTGACACAGAGCGAGCTGGCGGAGAAGCTGAATGTCAGCAACAAGGCGGTCAGTAAGTGGGAGAGCGGACAGGGGTATCCCGATATTTCGCTATTTCCCGTAATTGCCTCGCTTTTCGGCGTATCGATAGATTACCTTATGCTGAACAAGAAGGGTATAGCGGTAGCGGGCAATATTATCACAGATGTGGTCAAGAGTATATCCGAGTACCCCGAGATGGGTAAGCTTGTAAACATCAGCGAGGTTTCGATGGCGGTGGGAGGCTGCGCGCCCAATGTTGCAATCAGCCTGGCAAAGATTGACCCGCATCTCTCGGTTTCCGTCCACGGTCGGGTTGGCTCGGACGAAAACGGAAGGTTTGTTATCTCTACGCTCAGACAGAACGGAGTGAATGTGGATGGGGTTATCTATTCCGACAGAGCGCCCACCAGCTTCACCGATGTAATGAGCATCCCCGGTGGCGAGCGAACATTCTTCCACGGAAGGGGAGCGAATGTAGAGTTTTCTCCGGATGACATCAAGGTAAAGGCGCTTAACTGTGACATACTCCATATTGGCTATGTAATGCTTCTGGATCTCTTTGACAGGGAGGATAACGAGTACGGCACCGCAATGGCTCGCTTCCTTGCATCGGTACAGGCACAGGGTATTCGCACCTCCCTAGACACTGTTACCACCAGCGGCAGGGAATTTGCGGAAAAGATGCTACCCGTGTTGAAATATTGTGATTATCTTATCGTAAACGAGCTTGAAATATGCGATCTCTTTGGCATCAAGGCAAGGGGAGATGACGGAAGAATATCAAGGAAAAATATTTGCGAGGCGATGATGAGGGCGCGCGAGGCAGGCGTCAGCCATTATGTCATTGTTCACGCCAAGGAGGTAGGCTTCCTCTTGAATGTAAAGACGGGAGAGCTGACTGTGCTGCCGTCACTCCGCATTCCTCGCGAAATGATCAAGGGAAGCGTTGGCGCCGGAGACTCCTTCTGCGCGGGTGCGCTCTACGCAATACATAACGGGTACACCGACAGAAGAATATTGGAGCTTGCATCGGCTGCTGCCGCCTCCAATCTCTTTGCCGCAAATTCCATAGATGGCGTGCTTCCTCGCGAGGAGCTTGATGCCCTTTGTGAGAAATATCCTCGACAAGAACTAATCTTAGGAGAGTGAAATGACAAGAGCGGAATACAATTCAATGGTTTCACGGGCTTTAGAAATGTATGAGAAGGCGGGAATTGTCCTCACCGATGAGGAAAAGGCGAGAATAGAGGTTGCCGATTTAGGCCTCGGCATAGTCGAGGAGGTTGGTTTGGAGATTCTCACATACATAAACACCGAAAGAGTATGCGCTAAAGAGATGGTCCTTCTTCCGCACCAGACCTGCCCCGAGCATAAGCATGTTCCAACAGGCGGAGTTGCAGGCAAGGAGGAGACCTTCCGCTGTCGCTACGGAAAGGTTTATCTTTATGTTGAGGGGGAGGGAAGAGCGGAGGATATTTCTGTACCCATTCCAAAAACCAAAGTAACTCAATTTCACGAAATCCTGCTTAACCCGGGCGAGCAGTATACAATAATGCCCGAGACATTACACTGGTTTACCTCGGGGGATGAGGGCGCTGTTGTGTCCGAGTTTTCTACCAGAAGCACCGATGAAACCGATGTGTTTACAGATGCTCGCATAGTTCGAGCGCCCAAAATAGAAGAATAAAAGAGGAAAGAGAAATGTTAGTAAATCTTAATGATGTGCTGTTTGATGCGCAGAAAAACAATTACGCAGTAGGACTTTTCAACACCACCGACACCGATATGCTTGAGGCGGTTATCTCCGCCGCAGAGGAGCTTCGCTCGCCTGTAATCATAGGTACAGCCGAGGTCCTTCTCCCCTTTGGCGAGCTTAAGCTGATTGCTCCCTCCATCGTTGCCGCCGCAAAGCGCGCAAGCGTTCCGGTTGTAGTTCACTATGACCACGGTCTGACGGTGGAGCGCTGCTATGAGGCTATGGAGCTTGGCTTCTCTAGCATTATGTTTGATGGCTCGGCAGGGGACGAGGTGCTTAATATAGAAAACACCGCTAAAATGGTTGCCGAGGCACACAGCCGCGGTATTACTGTCGAGGGCGAAATCGGCCATGTGGGCAATGTTGGTGACGGCTCGGGTACAGATATGTACACCACCCCGGAGGAGGCTGTTGCGTTTGTTAAGGCAACAGGCGTAGATGCCCTGGCGGTTGCCATCGGTACTGCCCACGGAGCATACAAAACCGCTCCCAAGCTTGACATAGATAGGCTTGTCGCAATCCGCAAGGAGCTTGACACGCCCCTGGTCCTCCACGGTGGCTCGGGCCTCTCCGATGACGATTTCCGCAATGTAATTGCCGCAGGTGTCGCAAAGGTAAATATCTTCACCGATCTCTGCATAGCAGGACTTACCGCGGTGCGCAGCTCCGCAAGCAACGATTACCTCGCGGTAAGAAACGAGAAGGTTTCCGCCATCAAGGAGGCAGTAAAGCGCAAGATGACTCTCTTCGGCTCGGTCGGCAGAGTGTAATCCTATAAATCTCCGGTTATTACATAACTCATCGATATAGAAAAGGCATAAACATATCCGCCCACCCTCCTTTTGCAAAAATCTTCTCACAAATTGCAAAAACCTCTTGACTTTTCTTTTTGTATTTGGTATACTATTATGGCAAGTTACCAAACGACGGCTTGCTTGATAGCAATATCAACATCTTGGAGAAATACTCAAGAGGTCGAAGAGGCGCCCCTGCTAAGGGTGTAGGTCGGGTTTTTCCGGCGCGAGAGTTCAAATCTCTCTTTCTCCGCCAAAAATAAGGCATACCCACCCGGGTATGCCATATTTTTCTTTTGACGGAGAAGGGAGCTTTGCCTCTCTGCACCGGTTGTTGCGTGAGCAACAATGGCGCAGATAACCAAGTGAAGCCGAGTCGGAGAGCTGGCTCTCCAGTGAGGCGAGC
>JAFTRB010000073.1 GCA_017462445.1 Clostridia bacterium | reverse complement strand
TATTACTATATCCGGCATATAGAACAGATCGGGGTTAACTCCGGTATCAAGAAGGAGATTGGTATAGAACTCATCCGACCACTGCCAGGAGAAGGAGAACAGGAATACTGTAATCATCATCGGGACAGCGAGAGGAAGAATAATCTGGAAGAAGGTGCGGAATACACCGGAGCCGTCAACATACGCGGACTCCTCCAGCTCATCCGGTACACCCTTGAAGAACTGTCGCATCAGGTATATGTACAAGCCATTCTTGAATGCCAGACCACCGATTGACAGTATAATCATTGGCAGGATCGTATCCGAAATCTCGGGCGCCTTGCCGAAAATCCACTGAATGGGTCCACCGTAATCCCAGGAGATTACCGAGAGGATATCAAACTGGGTGAAGTGCTTCTTAAGAGCAAGCTCCATAGCACCGTGAGGAATAACCATCGTTACGATAACAAGACCCATAATCAGGGAGTTACCCTTGAACTTGAACTTTGCAAGACCGTAACCAACAAGGCAGGACACCATTGTCTGGATAAGGGCGCAAAGCAGGGCAACAAGAAGGGTGTTGAGAAAGGCGTCGAAGTAGTGATTTTCTACTATGATAGCCTTGTAGATCTCGAGAGTCGGATGCTTGGGAATAATCGAAATGGTAGAGTCGATTATATCCTCCTTGGTCATAAACGAGCCCGCAATCTTCGCAATGAAGGGGAACAGAATGACGAAGGAGACACCGAGCATCAGAACAAATCTGAATACATTTACTACGCCCGTAATCCAAGTCTTGGAGGACTTGATCTTGGACATAAGTCTATCCTTAAAGGAGATTTTGCCTTCATAATCAACGCGAATAGAGTTTTTGGTTTCTCTTATTCTGGGCGTGGACTGTTCTCTTGTAGAATCCATTTAGCTTACCTCCTTTAATCCTTTCTCTGGTAGAAGATGAAGGTAGAGACTATACCTGCCACCGCGGCAATTATGAGAATTACCACAAGGAAGTATATCCAATACATCGCGGTTGCCTGGTGCATATCCGCCTGCTGTACCGTATCTATGTACTTCATCATTACATTAGAGCTTCTTGTGAACGCATCGATAACCGTGTAGACCGCATTTACAAGAATCATCGGGGAAATCATCGGGAATGTAACCTTCCAGAAGGTCTCCCATCCGGTTGCGCCATCGATACGGCACGCCTCGTAGATCGACTCGGAAATCGACTGCAGACCTGCAAGGAAGATAAGCATCTGTACACCGGAGTAGTTGATTATCTTATAAATATCGTTAACAAGGTTTACGACAACGGCAACCATCTCACCGCCGACTGCCAGTCCCTTGAAGAGATTCTCGACAGCCATGATGTTGATGATTCCGCCGCCACCCGAACCGTCATCGATACCGCCCTCCATCTCGGCAGTTGCGCTATCGTTTTCAATCAGGGTCTCCATAATACCCGTAGCAATAATAACAGGTACGAAGAAGATTGCTCTGAAGGCTGCACGACCAAGCATCTTTTGGTTGAGAACAACTGCTATGAACAGCGAGAAGATTACAACCGCAGGAACCTGGAAGATAAGCTGCTGAAGCGAGGAAAGAAGCGTGGTAACAAAGTCGGGCGAGCCGGTAAATGCGTAAACATAGTATTCCCAGCCCTTGGGTACCAGCACCTGTACCGGTGTACCTGTGCTGGTATCGATGGCTATCTGGTTAAAGCTGAACCAGATGGAGTCAAGCAGAATGGGAAGATAAATCAGAATTATACCCAGGATGAAGGGAAGCACGAAGAGATAGCCCGAGCGAGCCTTCCTCTTTTCCAGGGAAACGGAACGGCGTCTTCTAGTTGCTGTAGTATCCATATTCCTCTTCCTCCTTTAGTCAATTCTCACGAATCCGTACTTGGGAATCGTGTAAGTGTTTTCGCTATCAAGAGCGACGGTTACAGCATAAATGTTGTAGTTAAGAATGAACTTAACCTCGTCACCAGTGACAGCATCGCGATATGTAACCATAGTTACCTGATGGTTGTCAACGGTATAGTTTGTCTTCTTGTAATCCTTATCCTGTGCGAAGGAGTCGGTTACATAGTTATAAGATGTAGAATACTCTACCGCGTTAAACTCTACAAGGTAGGAGTTTACATTCTTGCCGGGATATGCCGCGGTGTGAGCCGAAACGATCTCGTTAAGCTTTTCGTCAAAGTCGGTAGCAAGAAGCTCCTCCGCAGGATAGTTAAGAATCTCAACAGCCTGTGCGATGAGCGCATCAACATCAACGGTAAGCTTTACGCCTCTGCCAAGCGATGAAGGATCATTGTACATTTCATCGAAGGCTGCGGCAATAGCGGCAGAAATCTGAGTGTCTACAAGGCGAAGGAACTCGGCAGTAAGACGAGCGCGGTTTGCCTCAAGCTCCTTTGCGTCGATTACACGCTCGGCAAGGAGGGTTGTATGAGCAACGATCTCGTAGGACTGAAGGGCTCCAACGGTGTTGTTGAGAACAGAATAGCTCTCTACAATAGAGTCAAACCAGGTATCATAGTTTACACCGTAATACTTGGACAGATCCTCATCATCCTTCATGAACTCGGAGTTCTGATAGCAAAGGATGTAGTACAGAGATGCGCCATTCTCGATGGAATGAAGCAGGTCGTACTCGGAGGAGCCTGAATAGTTAATTGCGCCACCGGTATAGTTTACATAGCTGTGAAGAATCATACCGACGAAGGGCACATAATAGGAGGAGTATGCGTAATGGCTGGAGTCGATACACATATCAAGAATATGATCTGCATACTTGACAGAGTAAATATTACCCTTTGAAAGCATTACGCTGTAATCTGCGGAAATCCTGTCAAGAAGGTCACAGACATAGCCCTGAGCCTCGTCGCGGTTAACAGGAGCATCCTCGTCAAAGTTGGAGTTGAGGTCGGAGCCAAGAGTGGAAACCGAAATTCCATCAACATCATAACCGGAGAATTTACCGATGAAGATATCGTACAGACGATCGAGAGCATCGGGTGTGATAATCATGGTGAAGAAGGACTCGTACTCTCTTGTTACAGAGTTGTAAACCTTCTTGGACGCGTATCTGTTATCAACCATTCGGGAAACATTGCCTTTGTTGGAGATACCGTCGAAGAGATCGGTGTAGCTGATGTACATAAAGTCGAACTCGGGATATACGCCGAAAACAGCTCCATCCTTGGTCCTGTCCTTTGCGGCGACGAGAAGAGACTCGAAGCCGGCTCTACCGCCAACCGTATTCTCCCAGTCTACCTTTACGGGATATGTGAAGTACATACCGCCGTTGGCAAAGCCGGTGAGCTTGAAGTTGATGTTTGTGATATTGCTTACCTGCTCTGCAAGCTCTCTGTATCGCTTTGCGGTAGCCTCATACTTTGCCTTGATGGTGAGGTCATCCTCTTCCTCCTCGGCAAGTGCATCGTACTCTGCTCCCTTCTCAAGAAGCTTGTTCTTGGCGTCGGCAAGCTCATCGTACATTGCAATTACATTGTCAAAGGTGGTAAGAGGAACATCTACCATTACAGGGAAGGTAAGAATCTTCTCGAGCTTCTCCATAGAGCCAAGAGCCTCGATGTAAAGAGGAAGGTCCTTGTTGGTCTGCTCAAGCTTGGTAAGCACGCCACTGTCCTTGAGATACTCGCGGTAGTAGGTTGCCATACCTGTGTAGGATGCCTCGGTAAACTCTGCGCCTGCCATTACAGCGGTCTGTACATCAGAGAGCATTACATATCTTGTGATATATGAGCCGGTGTACTTAGACTCAGAGACAATGGTGTAAGCGCCCATATTACCTACCGAGATAGTGTCCGAAAGGTCATACTCATCGGAAGGATAGGGGGTGAAGGATGCGTACGCAGTTCCCCATCTGTTTGTTACACCACCGAAGGATACGAAGAGGTTTGCAAGTGATGCACCCTCCTCAAGAATTGCGAAGTAGCCGGCATCAACCTGCGACTTGCCGCTAATCTTTTCGGTAACAGCGGTGGAGGATTGCTTGGAAACAACGCCGTAAACAGGCATTACTACCTGCTCCTTGTGAGCGCCGGTAATGTTGGAATAGCAGTAGTCCTTGCCATAAGTTCCCATGGTAAGGGTTATACTCTGCTTCTCCGAGCTGTTGTAGAAATCTTCGAATTCAACAATAGCGCCACTTCCATCGGGAACAAATACATATCCTTCCTCGGTAAGATCACCGGCACCGAAGTAAGGAAGGGGTGTGATGGTCTGGAGGGTGTATACATTCTCGTCGAAGTTGATGGAGTTTGCGGGGAGACGAACGCTGAGCGAGCCGTCAGAATTAAAGCTGTACTCAAGCGCGCATCTGAAGACGGGCTTCTGAGGAATTGTAGCCTTGAAGCCTACCTCCTCCTCGTCCTCGTAAAGCTCGTTGAAGGTGTACTCGGGAACATAGGTTCTTACTGTTGTAGAGAATCTACGCTGCTCGGTTACGGACTTAGCCTTACTGTAATAAACGGCTACGCCCTCTGCGATTATGGGATATCTCTCATACCAGCTCTTAAGAGTATCCTCGGAAACACCGGAGGACTGGGGGTTAAGAACGGTGTAGGAGTTTACGAAGGTCTGTACATCTCCGTTTACCTTATCCAAGGACTTACGGATCGCGCGCTCCTCGGCGCTTGCTCTAGGGCCGTCATCGTAATACTTGGAGATGTAGTTTGCCATTGCTGAGAAGTAGCCCCTTATTGCCTGGTTGGAAAGGCATCCATCCTCATAAATATCAAGGGTCTTTTCTCTCTTGGACATCTTGTCAATGTAGGTGAAGGTTTCGCCGTTTTCATAGAAGTCAAACTGTGCATCAGGCTCGAACTCACGAACATAGGTCTCCATCATCTGGTTGACATACTCAACCATAGGCTTGAAGAGTCTCTCCTCAAACTTCTGTGCAGTCATCTGACCTGGAAGAAGGAAACGGGTCGTGGTATCACCAAGAGTGTAATTGACTCTGAGTCCGTTGGGGATAGGAGTTACCGACAGCTGACCGTAGTTTGCCGCCCAGGTAATGCTGTCGTAGGACTGGCGAATGGTAGAGTTAGCGGTCTCGAAGAACTCGATGATAATCTGGCTCATCAGCTTCTTCCTGACATCGGGGGATGCCTGACCGAGTGTGCTACCTTGGGTATAACCTATTGCGGGGTTGTAAGGGTTACTGGTAAGAATCTCGCCTGTAACATTGTTTACATAGTAGATACAGCCATTATATCTATTGACATAAAGGGTATACTTGTTGCCTGCGGAGCTTACATAATCAAGATAACCCAGAGCAAGCTCTGCCTCCAGAGCCGACTGCGCATCGGGATAGTTGTTTTCCAGAGATGCGTTAACAATTTCCTTAATTTCATCCTGTGTCTTGGTGTCGCCTGTCTCGATATAGGAGCTGTAAGCCGCCTCACTCTTTACAGGGAGGACAAAAGCCACCATCGAGAAGATCATCACAACCATTAGCAGAGATGACAATATTTTCTTAAAATTCATTATGTTACCTACTGCTTTCTATATTCGGTTGCCGATTTCTGTTATCAGCGACATTACGAATGAGATCATCTTTACAACCAAGCTGGAGAACAGAACTATAACGAATATTATAATCGCCATTGCTAAAATCGTTCCAAGAATGGTTGCAATATTCTTACCTATCGAGTAATCGTGTGTTACAAGAACACCGAAGAACAGAAGAATGACTGTCCAAATGAAGGCAAAGGTAACAAGAAGGTTAACCATACCGCCCTCGCCCTGGGTCATTACATTGGTAAGAATCGTAGAAATAATTAGGAACAGGGGAAGAGGTGCCAAGGAGTAGCAGACAGCAATATAAATATCCTTGAAGCTACCCTCACCGTCGAACAGAGTGGTGAGACACCAGTTGGAAATCGCGAAGAGAATTACGGGAAGGATAACCGAGATAACCGCCATAAGAGCGTTCTGTGTGTTACCCTTGGGGTCGAAGAGATATCCCTTACCTACCGTATTGTATGCAAAGGCTGCAACGGTAAGAGCAAGGATCGTGGTTGCCGCGCGAACCGAGCCGCGCTTCTCGTGCTTGAGGTCCCAGAAGCCATCGAAGGGATGGAATACAAGGTGGAAGGCAAACAGCAGCTCCTCCCAGTATGTCTTTCTGCCAACCTTGAGAGAGGTTGCCTTGTTCTTCTTCTTTGCAAAGCCGAGGAACCAAACGAAAGCAACGATGAGAGCTATAAGAAGCACTATGACTACAGCGCCAACCCAGCTGTTGATTATCTGCTTTCTGTTCTCGGAGAAGGCATCGGATGCGTACTTGGTCTCGTAGGCGTTCTGAAGAATCTCATATGCCTCGTCGTACTTGCCCTGGTTGAACAGAGCCTTACCGATACCGATATATGCAAGGTCAAAGTTGTTGTTAAGCTTGAGCACCTGCTCCCAGTCCTCAATTGCCGCAGAATAGTTATACGCATTCTGGTTGTGAAGAGCGGTCATCAGTGTGTCACAATAGCTTGTGGGGGAGTAAACATTGATCTTGTATCCACTCTTGGTCTGGTCAAGAGCCAGAAGGTAGTAGATACCGTCTATGTGCTGGTAGCACATTGCCTTTAAGCTCTCACCGTTACCAAGCTGCTCTCCCGAGTCGCCGAAGGCGAAGAGGAGATTACCCGTCTGGTCATAGGTGAAGAACTTGGAACGGGAGTAGTCGAGGATCGTCCAGGAGCCCTCCGGTCCAAGAGCGACATCGTTAATCTTGGAGACCTCCTTGGCGTAGAAGACATCAACCTCTCCGCCGGGATCGAAGAATCCGTTTCTCTGCATGATCTCAATACCTGTGGAGTTGAGCTTCTTAACAGGAGAATAGTCGGGATTCTTGGACTTGATGGATGCGTACTGCTTTGCCTCGTCAACCTTATCGGAGGTAACATATACAAAGCCGTCCTCGTCTACTGTGATATTGTTGTATGCGTAGGAAATGTTCTTGATAGCGGCTTCCTTCTGCTCGTCGGTCTGGAATCTTCTCCAAATCATATCAAGCAGGCTGTAAGTAACCTTCTGCGCTCCGATGTATCCGGTGAACTCTCCCTCGCTGGAAAGAACGATGACACCCTCAAAGGAGGACTCGGAGATGATGAAGATTCTGCCGTAAAGGTCAACTGCTATTGCACTGGGAACGAAGTTGTCGAGCTTAAGAAGGGGTGTCTCGGGGCACTCGATCGTACGCTCGTACTTGTAATTTCCTGTTACGGGATCGAGAACATCGCGGTTGAACACAACGATTCTCTTGTTGCCGGTATCACAAACATATATCATACCGGTATCTTCGGGGTTTGCGGTAAGCTCGGGGTTGCTTACATAAAGGCCCTTGGGCTTGGAGAATGTCTGAGTCTTGTTAAACTCATCGACATAGGACTCAATCACACCCGTAGCTCGAAGATACTTGTCAAGGATAACAACTCGGTTGTTTCCCGCGTCTGTGATGTACACACTTCCCTGCTCGTCCGCGAAGAGGTCTGTGGACTCGCCAAGAACCTTTCCGCCGAACTCGGGGTTGTTAAGATTCATATCAAAGGAATCGATCGTCTCCTCGGGTCTATATGCCATCGGAGAATCAAGCGCCTCGCCATCGATAGAATAGGTGTAGGTATCATAGGGGCTGTATGCAGCCGATGCAAATACCGAGCCAAGGGTAAGGATAAGGACAAGGGAAAGTATTAAAACTTTTGCTATTCTACTTTTCCTAGAACCTCCTTAATCATTCATACCGGAGGAGCCCATCGTCTCGATGATCTGGCTCTGGCTTAATACGAATGTAAGAATGGGAACCATCATCATAACGACAGTGGATGCTGCGCCCGCGCCTGAACGGGCAATACCACCGGAAAGTATCTGCTGAATTGCATAGTTGAATGTCTTAAGCTCCTCGGAGTGAATGTAGATGGAAGATCCGGCATTCCACAAGGACTTGAAGCACTCGATAAGCAGGGTAAGCCACGCGGGCTTAACCATAGGCATTGCTATTGTAAGGAACGTACGGAACTCGCTTGCACCGTCCAGTCGCGCAGACTCAAGCACCGTATCCGGAACCGAGGTCTCCATGAACTGCTTCATAAGGTAAAGACCCATTGTGGTAGCCATGGAGGGAACGATGATGGACAGGTAGGTATCTACCCAGCCAAAGGCGGAAAGAATGATGAAGTGAGTAACCGTGTTAACGGTAGAGTGGAACATCAGCGACATAACGATGATCTGGAATATCGCGTTTCTTCCGGGGAATCTCAGCTTTGCAAGGGAGTAAGCAGCCATCGATGCAAACACAAGGTTACCTACTGTACCGCAAAGAGTGATAAATACCGTGTTGAATATGTACCTGGAGAAGGGCACCCAGGAGTCGCTCATAAGTGTGAACAGGTCGCCGAAGTTGTCAAAGGTGGGCTTCATAACCCAGAACTTCGGGGGGAACATGAACAGCTCGTCAAGCGGCTTGAGTGACTGAATAACGACATAGTACATAGGAAGGAACATAAATGCTCCAAGAATAACGAGCATAAAGGTGATACCGAAGTCACCGCCCGCGGAACGGTTCAGGACAACTCTGTGTCCTCTTGTTCTTAACTTCTGTGCCATCGTTATTCACCTACCTTTGCAAGGGCCTTCTTAATAATAATATTACATCCGAACATTATTATGAAGAGGATTACCGCGATCGCAGATGCATAACCTACCTCATATCGCGCTCCACCGTAGTCGGACAGGTGGTGCATTATTGTATGGGCGGCATAATCGACCGAGGGGAATCCGCACAGCGCGTCAACGACAGCACCAAAGCCGAAGGAGTTGGTAATCGCAAGCACTGCACCGAACATAAGCTGGGGACGCATTGTGGGCAGGGTGATGTACCAAAGCTCCTGCCAACGGTTCTTAATTCCGTCAACCGCAGCAGCCTCGTACATCGAACGGTCGATGGTCTGGAAGCCGGCGATGAAGGAAAGGAAGGCTGTACCGAGAGATGTCCAAAGAGCAACGACGATACACAGTCCCATTACGTAATCTGCATCCTGGAACCATAGGATCGGCGATGTGATAAAGCCGTATTTGATCAATATCGCATTTACCCAACCGTAGGAGTCGGAGGAGAACAGAGTCTTCCAAATCAGGTATGCCTGACCGGAGATAGAGGGGGCGTAGAAGATAAGGGTTACAACCGCACGGATCTTGGGAGGAAGCTCGTTGATGAACCACGCAACAAGAAGCGCGAGAATGTATGATACAGGGCCTGTTACAGACGCAAATATCAGTGTGTTCTGGCAGGCAAGAATGAATATCTCGTCGTCAAGGAACAACCTAGTAAAGTTGGACAGACCCATAAAATGCGGGAACTGAAGCATATTGAAGTCGGTAAGGCTCAGGATTATGGAAAGAAGCACAGGCAGGACTGTAAATATAATGAAGAGAAGGAGGAACGGAGCCAGCATAAAGTATGCCGTCTTATTGTTTTTCATCTCTTCCCAGACCCATCTGATCTTCGACACTTCCGAACGCGTTACCGGACGGCTTGTCTCTGAGTTAGTCTGTGACATTTTTTTCTCCTTTACTCGTTAGTCTTGTAGGATGTGGCAAGCTGCGGAGGCTCGTCATCAGCCGAGGTGGGAACCCAAAGTCCAAACTCCTGACGCTTACGCGCTATCTCTGCGTTTATAGCATCGATATAGCCCATCATAGCGTCGTGAGCATTGGCGCCCTCGTTTACAACATCAAGGAATGCAAACTGCATGTATCTATTGTAAATGTAGGAGCCGGGATAGTTTACGATGGAGGAAAGATGCTCCATCTGGTTCATAATAGCCGCCTTTTCCTTTGCAGTCCAGGACAGGTTATTGATAGCATTCAGGTTTGCAGTACCGTACTTAGCGGAGGGGCCGATAAGGGCAACCATTCTGTTACCGTACTGAGCCTGTGCCTCTGCGCTTGTCTGCCACTGCATAAACTGCCAGGAGGCAAGGAGGTTGTCACAACCATAGAGGATAACCAACGAGGAAATACCGGCGAGAGAATCGTAGTTGAAGCTACCGTCCTCTCTGAAAGAGCCGGGCAAGGAGCAGAACTCCCACAAGCCCTCAATCTCGGTTGCGTATACAACAAGCTGGTTGTAAATGCTTACATAGTCACCGATTATAATAGGCATCTCACCGGTTCTGAAACGGTTAGCCGCATCGTAGGAAACGGGGAAGGAATAGTCGGTGTACAGACGGCAGGTGAACTGGAATGCCTCAAGAGCTATGTTAGAGTCGAGGTCGATCCTTGCGCCTGCGTACTCGCTGGAATAAAGGCTTTCATCGGTGTACTTCCACATACTACCGCCCTTCTGATAAATCATAAAGTCAAGAGCGTTGATGTATGCAACACCGATATTCATATTATTAGACTGAAGAACAGGAAGAATAGACAGAAGGTCGTCCCAGGACTCGGGCACCTCCTGGCCAAGCTCGGCAAGGACATCCATACGGTAGAACATCATTGCAAAGCTCATTGTATCCGGAATACCGTAGGATACATCGAGAAGAGTTACGGTGTCCATCGCCGCATCCGAGAAGTTTTCTCCAACAACCTCTGCGAAGGGGCGAGAGGTAAAGGTGAGGTTCTCCTCGCCCTTGTACTCTGTGGTAGTCTCGATAGTGCCATCGGCATTTTTATATGTATAATAGGTAGTTTTGAAGCAGGTATTATCCTCCTCAGACCAGTTATCAGTTACCTTTGCGTTACCGCTGATACCTACAACGGCATCACGAATAGCATAGTTGATAACATCCGACGCGCCAAGTCCCATATAGACATCGGGACCCTTGCCGGAAAGAATAGAGGGAAGGAGCGTACCGCCGGTTACGAGCTTGAGAGCTACCGCAGTACCTGTGCTATCGGTGAAGCTGCCGTGAGCATCTATCATTGTACGCCAGATCTGGGACTGGTCACGGCCTGTTGCAAGCCAAACATCAATGCTTGGCGTATCCTCATCGGGAACGGTGGTAAGACCCATCTGGTCATACTCGGTGAAGAAGGAGGCAAAGAATGCGCGGATCTCGAACCAAATGCTGGCGAAGAAGCCCGCCTCTGCCTTGGGAAGGCTCTCGGTTACTGCAACAGCCTTACCGTCCTCGCTTCCTGTGGGAACGACCCAAATCGAATCCACGGTGATGGAGCTTGCCTTGGAGGAGTTGATCCAAGTACCAAGCGTACCGAGGTAGGACTTGAGCGTGGACATATTCGCGGCGATATTCTCGCCCTTGTCCTTACCCATTGTATGAAGAAGTACCGCAATGGTCTGGAGGGTTGCTATGTGAGAACCGTTGGTGCCGCAAAGCTCCTGGAGTCCGTTCTTTACATCCATCAGCTCAAGAGCCTGCTCGAGCAGGTCAACAAGAACATCAGGCATTGCATCAGCAAATCCGTAGCCACGGTATTCATCGGGCTCGGTACCTGTGAGCTGAAGGATACGGAGGTAGCAGGAGTTGATGGTTTCAAGGCTGTCCTCTACTCTCTTTATGTAATTTTTAAGAGTACCAAGCGAACACTCAAGGTACAGGGTGTATTCAACGCCCTCCTCAAAGTAGAACATGAAGGGAGCCTGGTCCTTAAGACCAACAAAGGTGGACTGCCATGCGTCGTTGTACTGGAACTCCGCATCATATGCCTCAAGGAAGGGGGCTGTGGGAGTTTCGCCGTATTGACCGCCGGAAAGCTTTATCGTACGGCAGACATACATACCCTGAAGGGCGCTCTGCTTATAGCGCATTGCAAAGTTGTAAAGCCCGCTTTCGCTGACCTGGAACTTGTAAGCCGCCCACTGACCAACCGCGCTGTAGCTGTTCTCGCCGATGACATTGTAAAGCTGAGCGTTGGGAGAGATGGGTGTGTTGATAGCGGAGGTGTTATCGTTGGTGGGAGCAACCGAGGAGTCGGAAACGAGATCGGGGAACTCTGCCTGAATCTCGACGATGCTGCCGTTAACCGCCGGCTTGTAACCGCTCTGCTGATACTGTTCAAGAACATCCTCATAACCGGGGGTGCTGTTGGTGTCGGTTGCGGGAATAAGCTCGATGGACTTGATAACCATGGGCTCACGCTCTGCCTCAAGGGTGATGGTACGTGTACCCTCAGCCATAAAGAAGCTGAAATAGCCGCTGTAATAGCCTGTGGAGTCGGCAATGTGATAGGTGTTCCAGCCGGGAAGCTCTACAAAGCCGGGAGACATCGAGTTGCCGTTGATATCCTGAGAGAGTGTGTAGGTAGTAACGGTCTTTACACCGTCCTTAACCTCGGTAACGACCTTAAGATATCCATCCTCAACCTGCTTGTAATCAACATCATAGGAGTCGGGCTCGCCGGGAACGGCAACAGGCTCTGACACGGAGATGTTATCATAAGTCCAATTCTTGTTGAAGTTGACGGTGCTGACCTCGGAGAAGGGCACCTTGCCGTCAATGAGCAGCTTTCTTTCAATTGTAGATATACTGCTCTCGGATGTCTTTACATCGAAATACTCTATCTTGATGTAGTAAAGACCTGCCTGTTCCTTGGACAATGTTACCTGCCAGGTAACAGAACCGGTGGCGGGGAGATAGATGCTATTCTCCTCGTTCTCAGCTCCGAAATTGACCCAGGAGTCAGGATACTCGTTCTTCGCGCTCTGGCAGAAGGCGTTCTCAGCAACGGTCTGTCCATCGTTTGTAGAAAGGATATCTACAACAATGGGAGAAAGCTTGCTGGGATCGAACTCAGCATAATTCGCCAGGTAGTTGTCGTAGGAAAGCGTACCCACGAGAGACTGCATCTCCTCAAGCGTTGAAGCCGAATAAGGATTTTTCTCATTCGGATCAACCTTAAGCGTTGCCGCCGAACCGCTGAAGCCAAAAGCACCAAGAAGCAGAGTTACAGAAAGTACAAAGCATAGCACTCTCTGAAGCGTTTTGTTCTTCATGTTCTGAATTCCTCCAAAAAAATATTTATATTCGGGCGCCGTGGCATAAGAGCCGGCGATAGTATCACCGTGAGACCTGTGTTCGTTATGAGGCCTCAGGATGATAATATCGCCTAATGGAACCTTTTATATACGCAAGAATTATAGCACAAGAATTCCCAAAAGTCAATAAAATAAATAGGCGAGTGCGGGCGAATTTTAATAATATGGAAATCAAATATCTGATGTCAATGATGTAAATGTAATCAATTGTTTACATAGAAAAATGAAAAATATTCGTTTTTTGGCGGCGAGGTAAGTGCAATTTAACAAATAACGAGAAAAGGGGGTTGATTTTTCGCAAATTATATACAAAAGGTAAATGTTATTTAACAGAAAGATTGTTGATTTGCTGTTTTTTAACAAGATAAATTCATTTTGGAAATGTTGCACAAAAGGAGAGCGAAAAATTCTACACTCTCTGCCCCTCGAAAAACGGCATTCTATTTGTATTTTCGCACATTGTTCGCACTATTTTACAAAGAGCTGCTTAACCCCAAATGAAAAATCACAATAAAAAAACCGACACAATTCAGTGCCGGTTTATAGCCTCATATTACATTTTTCAAGCTTGATTATCCTTGGCAGTTTGCCCTCAAGCATCTCACGATATTATACCGCCCGCAAGAACAACATCTCCATCATACAAGACCGCAGATTGACCGGGTGCGACGGACGCAACCGCTTTGCGCAATTCAAGAATGATTACACCGCCCGTCCTGAAATGCGCGGTTGCTTCAACAAGCGGAGCGCGATACCTGAGCTTGACGAGGACTTCCCTGCTTGCTTCAAGCTTTGGCTCTGCCATTCCGGAATAGACCGAGTTTTCAAGGACAACTTTTTTAATTGGCAGTCCCTCACGGGTAAGAGTGATATCACCGCTTAACGGATCTATGTGGCTGACAAAAGCGCGATATCCAAGAGAGATACCAAGCCCCTTCCTCTGCCCTATTGTGTAGTGAATTATACCCTTATGCTTTCCAAGCGGTTTTCCAAGCTCGTCAACAAAGCTACCCTCGCGCGAAGGCCCAATATGCTCCTCGATGAAGCCCACATAATTGTTATCGGGGATAAAGCAAATTTCCTGACTTTCGGAAATCGTATCGGGAACTATTCCCTTCTCTATCACCCTCGCTCTGACCTCCTCCTTATTCTCATCCGCCAAGGGGAGGATAAGCGCCCTCATAATATCCTGGTCAAGACGATACAGCATATAGGTCTGGTCCTTGGCCTGATCCGCGGAACGGGTAAAGGCAAGACGGCGGACACCGTCCTCCTCCCTTTCTGCAATTCTTGCATAGTGGCCTGTTGCTATCGCATCGAAGCCGAGACGCATTGCCTCTTCATACAGGCATCTGAACTTAACTGTCTGATTGCATATGATACAGGGATTGGGCGTTCTTCCGTGTGAATATTCGTAAATAAAGTCAGTTTTTACATAATCGGTAAATTGCTGACGGCAATCGACCTCATATAGCGGTATATCGAGCCTTAAGCAAACCTCTTTTGCTGCCCGGGTATCTGTATACTCGTGCATAACCAGCACGGCACCCGCCACCTCGTGCCCCTCAGCCTTAAGCTTCATTGCCGCAAAGCTGCTGTCTATACCTCCGCTCATTCCTACAAGAATTTTCATATTATTCCGCCTAAATTCGATTAATTATCATTGTTTTTTACTATTTTCAGGGGTTTTATGCCTGTTTCGCTCTATGCAATTCCGTTTTCTAAAAATGCCGCATCGGTAAAGCACGATGCGGCAGATTATTATTCCTCGTCCTCGTCGGACTCGGGAAGCTCAAAGTCGATTGGTCTGCCGATACGATTGTAGTAGTCGGCAATTGCGTGCTTAACTGCCTCCTCGGCAAGCACAGAGCAATGCACCTTAACCGGCGGAAGCCCTTCCAGGGCCTCTACCACAACACTGTTGGTCAGAGCGAGCGCCTCACCTACGGTGTGCCCCTTAATAAGCTCGGTTGCCATAGACGATGTGGCTATTGCAGCGCCGCAGCCAAAGGTCTTGAACTTACAATCGGTTATAATATCGTTCTCATCTATCTTGAGATATATTCTCATAATATCTCCGCATTTTGCGTTGCCGACCGTGCCTACACCCGAGGCATCCTCTATCTCGCCAACATTACGGGGATTGGTAAAATGATCCATTACCTTTTCGCTATATTGCATTTCAAATTCCTCATTTCTTTGCTTTCATAAGGTCCTCCCAGAGCGGGCTGAGATTTCTAAGACGCTCTATAATGGGTGGGACGGTTTCTATAATGTAGTCGATATCCTCCTCGGTCGTCTCATGAGAGATCGAGAACCTGATTGAGCCATGCGCCTTCTCATGGGGAACGCCTATGGCGAGAAGCACATGGGAGGGATCGAGGGAGGCGGAGGAGCAGGCAGATCCGGTGGAGGCGCATATGCCTGCTGCATCGAGCATCATAAGTATGCTCTCGCCCTCGATGCACTCGAAGCCGATGTTGGCGTTGCCCGGGAGACGGCAGGTGGCGCTTCCGTTTAGCTTGGAATACGGTATCCTTGTCAGCTCGGCAACAAGCCTGTCGCGCATTTTTCTCACTCTGTCAAGTTCGGGAAGCCTTGCTACCGCTATCTCGATTGCCCTTGCCAATCCAACGATGTAGGGGAGGTTCTCGGTGCCGCCACGGCGCCTTCTCTCCTGTCCACCGCCATCAAGAAGGTTATCGATAACCAAACCGCGACGGATATAGAGAAGCCCGATGCCCTTAGGCGCGTGAATCTTGTGTCCGGACATAGCGAGCATATCGACTCCCAAGGCGGATATATCGACCTCCATATTGCCAATAGCCTGTACAGCATCGGTAAACATAAGCGCGCCGGCGGCGTGGGCAAGCTCGGCGATCTCCTTAACGGGCTGAATTGTTCCAATCTCGTTGTTCGCAAGCATAACCGCCACCAAAGCGGTCCTATCATCGAGCGCCGCGCGAAGCTCCTCGATATTAACAATACCGTCAGAGTCAACTCCAATGTAAGTTACACGGTAGCCCTCGCGTTCAAGCGCCGCACAGGTGTGAAGCACCGCGTGATGCTCGATTTTGGTGGTGATGATGTGATCTCTGCCCTTACGCCTCATCATCGAGGCCGCGCCCTTTATCGCCCAATTATCACTCTCGGTGCCGCAGGAGGTAAAGTATATCTCATTATCGCGGCAGTGGAGCGCCTTAGCAATTCGCGCTCTTGCATCGTCCAATATATTTTTTGCCTCATAGCCCTTATCGTGCTGGCTGGAGGGGTTGCCCCAGGCAGTCTCGAAGCAGGGCTGCATTGCCGCAATTACCTCGGGGCTGACCGGAGTGGTGGCGGCATTGTCGGCATATACAAATCTTGCCATAGCTCTATTTCCTCTGTTTTGCTTTAAGTGTGCTTGCCCTGCGGCCTTAAGCTTACCGCAAGGCGTTTTTTCAACCGCAAACGCGCAAAAATGCGCCTTTTTTCATATCGGTCTTTATTGTATACCATTTTTGTGTAGATTTCAAGTAGCGTAGCAAAAAAGCAAGCATCATAATTGTTAATTTTTTATGAACGCATATGCTTTTGTATATATTTTTCTGCCTATTCGCTCTTTTATTCTTGACAGAAACGGCTTTAATATTTATAATATATTCGTGCGAAGGCATAATAAGCTTGAAAGCGAGATAAAATATGTACACTATTGGAATTGATCTTGGCGGAACAAATATCGCTGTTGGTCTTTGTGATGAGGAACTAAGAATTGTTGATAAAGGCTCTGTTCCCACCTTGGCAGAGCGAGAGGGCGAGGAGATAGTTAAGGATATGGCGGCTTTGACAATGAAGATCGTTGAGCGCAATTCGCTATCGCTTGCGGATATAGAATATGTGGGCATAGCAGCTCCAGGCTGCATAAACTCTGATGCCGGCATAGTTGAATACACAAACAACATTAAAATGTCCGACTTCCCCCTTGTTGAAATCTTTAAGAAATACTGTCCCGTCGAGCGAGTATATATTGCAAATGATGCAAACGCGGCGGCGCTCGGAGAGGCTCTTGCCGGAGTCGGCAAGGGTATGCCCACCCTGGTTATGATAACCCTTGGCACAGGAGTAGGCGGCGGCGTGATCCTTGATGGAAAAATCTTTGCCGGTGGCAAGAACCCGGGCGGCACCGAGCTTGGACACACTGTTATCTCTGCGGGTGGCAGACAGTGCTCCTGCGGAAGACGGGGCTGCTGGGAGGCTTATTCCTCGGCTACTGCCCTGACCGCTATGACTCGCGAGAAGATGACCGAGCTGAAGCTTAAGGAGATCCCCTCCCTGCTCTTCGAGGAGGAAAAGCGAGCAGGAAAGGTATCTGCGCGTACAGCCTTTGATGCTATGAAGAAGGGTGACGAGTGGGGCAAGAAAATTGTTGACGAATACATCGAGTATCTTGCCGTCGGTATCACCAATATAATCAATATCTTCCAGCCTCATGTACTGTGCATTGGCGGCGGAGTATGCAACGAAAAGGAGAACCTGACGGTGCCGCTTCTGAAGCTTGTGGAGCGCGAGCAGTATACAAGATCCATCAGCGACGGAAAGAAAACCAAGATCGTTATCGCTGAGCTTGGAAATGATGCGGGAATTATTGGCGCAGCCGGTCTTGGAAGATAATTACAAAGCATAAAAGCCTGTCGAGGGGGAGAGAATGCCGATGCGTTCCCTCCCTTATTCTTTGATAGCTCCCGTTTATTTACAAAACATTAAAATATTATTTATTATTTATTATTGAACGGATCAGACTTTTAGTGTAAAATAAAACGGTAAAGTTATAGATATGCCATCAGGCAGGGAGGAAACCTTGAATAGACTTATATCTATTTTTCTAATACTTTCTATCGCCTTCAGCTGTATGCTTTCGCTTGCATCCTGCGGAGCTAATACCCCGCCCGAGGAAACCCCGGGAACAGATGAGCCTTCGACTCCACACGAGCCGACCATAAAAATTCCCGAATTTGGTGGCTGGGACAGAGAGACCGTTGCCTTTGACAAGCTTACCTACGCAAGGCCGAATGTCAATGGCTTGATTTCCGACTTTGAGGCGGTCAGCGAAGAGATCAGGCTTGGAGAAAAGAGCTTCGAGGAGCTGACGGAGAGAATAGACGGCCTGGATGAGGGCTATGCAGACTTCATAACGATGTATTCCCTATCCGAAATATATACCTCAAAGGACGCTTCAAACGAATTCTGGCAGACCGAGCATGAGTATTTGTCGACAAATGCCCCATCCTTCTCTCAGGCGGTGGAGGGACTGTTTGTGGCGGCGGCTCAATCGGACTACAAAGCAAGGTTCGAGGAGGACTACTTCGGCTATTCACTAGAGGAGTATGTTGATGGCGGAATATATACCGATGAATTGGTAGAGCTTCTGGCAGAGGAGGCTGCTCTGGAGGCGGAAAGCTCGGCAATCTCCACCGCCAATATTCAGATCGAATATGAGATACGCGGCGAAAGCTTTAAGGGTAGCGTGAATGAGGTTCTTGAGGCTATAAAGGAAAAATACGGAGAAATGTCCTCCATATACAATAACTCCATAACACCCTGCCTGGAATTGTTTAAGAGCGCAAAAGCAAGGAAGCAGTGCGAGATTTACGTCGAGCTTGTGAGACTTCGCTCGCTTATAGCCACCGAGATGGACTGCGAGAGCTATATCGAGGTCGGATACAAAAACACAGGTCACGACTATTCCCGGGAGCAAATGGAGAACCTCCTTGACGATATAGGCATTATTTATCAGCTATATAACAGGCTTTGGTACGCAAAGCTGGAGGCGGATGTCAACGCTCAGCTATCCAAGGAGCAAAGCTATATCACAACGGTAAACAGGCTTGGCAACCTCTATCTTTCCCGCGACAAGGAGCTATACGATATCTATTCCTATATGCTCTATTACGGCTTGTTTGACATTGCTCCCGAGGGCGGCAATCGCTACGAGGGCGCATTCACAACCTATATTGACAGCAACAACTCGCCCTATCTGTTCATGAGCGCGGATAATAAGCAATATGATTACCTTACGCTTGCGCACGAATTCGGTCACTTCGCGGATATGTACTTGAATTACGGCAGCGAGGGCTCGCTTGACATATCCGAGGTTTCCTCCCAGGGGCTTGAATATTTGACAATGGGAATGCTCAGCGAGATAATGAGCGACGATAATCACAGAATACTTGTGAACAAGGCTGTGGATGAAGCAATATGGACACTGTTCAACCAGGGAATTCTCTCAATCTTTGAGCATTCTGTATACGAGCTTGAATATGACGAAATAACACGAGAGAAGCTTGACGAATTGGTTGGCGAGGCCTTTGAGGCAGTTTTCGGTTTTGATATAGAGGGCGCAGACAACCTTGAAAAGGTAATGATGGTTCATACAATAGAATACCCCTTCTATGTACAGTCCTATTTCACCTCGCTTATCGCGGCGCTTGAAATCTTCTTTATGGAGGAGAATGAAGCAGGCGCAGGGCTTGCCGCATACAAGGCTATGCTTTACGCAATAGACGACGAAAAAAGCTTTGCTGAAACATTGATGGTGGCAGGTATCAAGTCCCCTCTGCGCGATGGCTCGCTTATTGATTTAGCAAATGATTTGCATTATTACTATTTTGGAAAGCCATATATTGATGTAGAAAGCGGAACAAACACAGCCGCGGCATAACAAAAAAGAGCAAGAGAAATCTTGCTCTTTTTCTGTTGATTTTTAGTAAATAATAGTTTGCGTTAGAAATTCAAAAACTTAACACGGTTATCCTTTAAGCCTCGAAATAGTCGACACCGGCATATCTTTCCGCCTGAATGGAGAAGAGGTTGAAATATTTTCCTCTTTTAGCCATCAGCTCCTCGTGCGAGCCTATTTCCGCTATCTCGCCTCCGTCAAGCACAACTATCTTGCTGGCTGTGACGGCGCTTGAAAGCTTGTGAGATACGAAGACGGAAATCTTGCCCTTTGCAAGAGCTGTATACTGGTCAAATACCTCCCTTTCGGCAAGGGGGTCGAGGGCGGAGGTTGGCTCGTCCAGGACAAGAATCTCGCTATCCTTGTAAAAGGCGCGGGCAATTGAAAGCTTCTGCCACTGGCCGCCCGAAAGCTCGACTCCGTTTTCCTCGAACACTCTCGTGAGCGGTGTATCAAATCCATTGGGAAGCTCCTCGATAAAGCCTATCGCGCCACCTCTTTTTGCAGCCGTGGCTATTGCATTACCGTCCGCCTCCCTGTCTACATCACCAAGGCGAATATTCTCCGCGGCAGTTTCTGCATAGTGACCGAAATCCTGGAAGATTATACCGAATATGTCATACAGCTCACGCGGGTCATACTCACGCAGATCGTGTCCGTCGAGAAGAATTCTTCCCTCGGTTGGGTCATAAAGCCTTGTAAGAAGCTTGATAAGCGTTGTTTTACCTGCGCCGTTAAGTCCGACAAGCACCACGCTCTCTCCGTGGCGAAGAGTAAGATTTATGTTTTTTATAACATATTTATCCATACCCGGGTACATAAAGGATACATTCTCAAAGACCACTGTATGCTCTGTCCCGCGCGCAGGAGATAGGGGGACATCCACGGAGGCTATTACCTTGGGCTCCTCCTTCATGAAGGTTATCATATTATCTATGAAAAGAGTTCCCTCATAGATGGACACTGTGGAGGTTAAGAGGGTGGACACATAGGTTGCAATTGATGTGAGCGCACCCGAATAGAGCGAGTAGTCACCGACCATTCCGTTTTCAAAGATTACATTATAGGCAACGTAGAGGAAGAGCGCACTGCTTACGAGAGTGGAGAGTAGCCCGATTATAATGGAGGTAACGCCCTCCTTTATGATAAGGCTCTTGAGTCCGGAATAATACCTGGCAAATACATTCTTGTAGTTATCTATAAAGGTATTACCAAGCCCTAAAATCTTTATTTCCTTTACTCTATCCTTATTAACCATAAGATTAGAGTAATAGTTCATCTGTCTGCGCTCCTTGGAGTGGAAGCGAATGTAGCGGAAGTTCTTGTTGCGGTAGGCGAAGTTGACAATTGCTCCGGGGATTGCCGCAATTATGATAAGTATGGGCGCCCAGGGGCTGAGGCTTGCGAGCACGGCAACGAAGGAAACGGCGCTGATAATAGCGCTGATAACATTGAAGGAGGCAGTAAGAATGCTTATGGGGCGCATATTTGCCTCACGGTTGACATTCTCGAGCTTTTCATAGAACTCCGGGTCATCAAAGCGAGCGAGGTCAACCTCCTTCGCCTTGCCGATTATCATAAGCTTAATGTGGTTTGTAACAAGCTCTCCGGCAATACCCGTAACCATCGTCTTTATCTTTGCCGTCACCTTCTTGGCAAAGAGGTAAACAAGGTTGAGGACAAAGAGGAAGATAAGCGGCTCGAGCAGCTTGAAGGCGTTTTCAATAAGGCCGCCCGAAGCATGAACCCCGATGAGCCTTGCGATCTCGTTCAGCAAATCACGGGATATATACGCGCCAAGGACAGGAAGCACACCGTCAAGGAGGCAGATCGCAATAAGAGCAATCAGCATAAATGGGGCGGATTTCCAAACAAGGGAGTAGATATAGAAGAGCCTGGATAGGAAGCCCTTGACGGTATCAATTGCACCGCGGATTATCCCCTGCTTCTCCCTTGGTAAATCGCTTTTGGATTTTGGTCTAGGCATATTATCACAAATCCTTTCTTTAAGTTCAGGCTAGCATCAGATAGGAGAAAAGAACACTGTCGCCATCTATGGTCAGAATTGCGCAGGTTCTGCCAAATTCACCGGAATGGAGCGAGCCCGGGTTGACAAAATATTTGCCAAAGCGATATTCCTCGCTACGGCGATGGGTGTGACCGTAGAGAACTATGTCCGCTCGGGAGCGCTCCGCCAGGGAATAAAGCTCCTCCATACCAAGCTTGACGCCGTAGGCATCCCCGTGTGTATAAAGTATACGCTTGCCACCTATCTCGAGAAGCTGAGTTTTCTCAAGAGGCGCATCACGAAAAATTCTTTCAAAATCGCAATTGCCCTTTACCGCGTACCAAGCGCATGCCCGAGCGCGGAAATATTGGCTGACGAACTCCATATCGGATATTCCGTCACCTAAAAAGATGACTGCATCAAGGTCGGGGTTGCGAGAGATTGCCTCCATAAGCATGTCCACCCGTCCGTGGGAATCGGAGGCCACTAAAATCTTGTATTTATTCATAACCAATCAGTAGAGTAAAATTTATTTTCTGCATAATATATAACAAACCGAAAGGAGGTATATTATGCGAATAGACAAAGAAAAGCTGAAGGAGCTGGCATCACTGCCGGATGATGAGCTGTGGGCGAAAGTTGTGGAGCTTGCCGGTGGCTATGGCTTTACCCTACCCAAGCAGACTCCACCGCACAGCGAGCTTGAAAAGCTGAGAAGCGCTGTTTCGCCCGACGGCAAGCCAAGCCTTGGTGAAGCGCTTCGCCTATTAAATGAATACAGGCGGAGGAAACAATGAGCGATAGCCCCGATATATCAAAGGTCGTAAGCATGCTTATGCAAAATCCTGAGATAATTGCAAGTATAGGAGCAATGCTGTCAAAGGGTAAGACCGACGAGCCCTCCAAGGAAGAGCCGAAGGAGGATGTTGAGATATCTGTAACGCCAAGCGAGCCTAATGTACGAAGAAAAAGCAACAGGGCGGCTCTTTTAGGCGCGCTGAAGCCCTACCTGAGAGAAAGCAGAGCCGGCGCTATTGACAGCATGATAAGCATATTGGATGTGCTTGAGATAATGAGGAGGTAATATGTACACAAGAAGCATTGACCCTATGGGCGCCGATCTGAGAATACCCAGCAATTATGACGGCTCGCTCTTAGGAGGGCTTGGCGGCACGGATGACGGAGGAGTACATACCACCGATACGCCAACCTCCAGCATCCCAAGCTGCCAGGGAGAGAGGAAACCCCCGTTCTCCTTTTTTGACGGTCTGTTCAAAAATGGACGGTTTAGT